>NZ_JAKUMO010000019.1:0-139959 GCF_037026475.1 Ensifer sp. MJa1
GCCAACCAGGAAACTCTAGAGCGAAGGTCGTCGTCGCCAGCAGCGCCGCCGCCCTCGTCAGTGATCGGGCTTATAGAGGACCGACCTCGAAACCGTCAACAGGCAAAATCTCCTCCTCGGAGGAAATTTTGTAAATAATTGATTTTTAACAGTATTTTCTATCCACAGCAGTGGACCGCCGTTTTCCGACCGAAATGGCCTCCCCGGCGGTCACCGCTGCGCCCCCTTAGCCGGCTTTCGTCTCCTCGTTGCCACGCAGGAGACGGATCAGGCCTGAGAAGTCCTCGCCACCATGGCCGAGCTTTTCGAACAGCGAGTAGAGTTGTGCGGCCTGCGCGCCCATCGGCGTCGCCGCGCCGCTGGTGCTTGCCGCCTGCTGCGACAGCTTCAGGTCCTTCAACATGAGGCTCGCTGCGAAGCCCGGCTTGTAGTCGTTGTTGGCAGGCGACGTCGCAACGGGTCCAGGTACCGGGCAGTAGCTCGTCAACGACCAGCATTGACCCGACGAAGTGGAGGCAACGTCGAACAGCGCCTGGTGCGACAGGCCGAGCCGTTCGGCGAGCACGAAGGCTTCGCAAACGCCTGCCATGGAGATGCCGAGGATCATGTTGTTGCAGATCTTCGCCGCCTGGCCGGAGCCGGTTCCGCCGCAGTGCACGATCTTCTTGCCCATGGCATCGAGCAAGGGTTTGCCGCGGGCAAAGGCCTCGTCGGCGCCGCCGACCATGAAGGTAAGCGTGCCGGCGGAAGCGCCCCCAGTCCCGCCGGACACCGGTGCATCGAGCGACGGGCAACCGATCTTTTCGGCAAGGGCATGCGCCTTGCGGGCGCTGTCGACGTCGATCGTCGAACTGTCGATCAGGAGCGTGCCGGGATCGACGAAACCGAGAAGCTCATCCCACACGTAAAGCACATGGGCGCCAGCTGGCAGCATGGTGATGACGCATTCGGCACCGCGAACGGCATGGGCGATGGAGCCGGCGACGGAGACCCCGGTCTTTGCCGCAGCGTTGCGCGAGGCCTCCGACAGGTCGAAGCCGGTGACCGCATGGCCCGCCTTTACCAGATTGGCGGCCATCGGCCCGCCCATGTTGCCGAGCCCGATAAAGGCGATCTTCGTCATGTCATTCCTCCTCGCATGAAAACTGGAAGCCGTATCGAAAAGCGCACCATCCTCAGGCGCTAGAACAACGGCGGATGATCCTTCCTGGCGAAACGCCCGAGCATGGCGGGCGTCACATCGGCAAGCGCCACCGACCATTGCGGATTGCGATCCTTGTCGATTACGGCCGCGCGCACGCCCTCGTAGAAGTCGGCATTGGAAAGCATGCCGAGCGTCGCCGAATACTCCCGTTCGAGGCATTCATTCAGTGACGCGCTGCTTCGGCCGGCGCGCAGGAGGTCAAGCGTCAGCTTCATGCTGAGAGCGGAGCGAGAGTTCAAAAGCGCCAGCGTCTCAAGGGCGAAGTCGGAGCCATCGGCCTCGAGCGCCGCGAGTATCTCTTCAATGGTATCGAAGACGAAGCAGCGATCGATCAGGTCCAGGTGGTGCTGCAGCGGCGTGGCCGGAGCCTCGGTCGCGAATTTCGAAATCACCGCATCGATATCGCTGCGCCCTGCCGAGGACGACAGCGCGGCCAGACCCGCCATGAGCGTGTCAAGCTTGTCCGAAGCAACGAAACTGTCGGCAAGCCGCGCATGGATCGCATCGGCGGCAGTGATATCGCGGCCGGTCAGCCCGAGATAGGTGCCGAATTCGCCGGGGGCATTGGGCAGCAGCCAGGTGGCGCCGACATCGGGGAAATAGCCGATGCCGGTCTCGGGCATGGCAAGCCGGGTACGCTCGGTGACGATACGGTGGCTACCGTGGGCGGATATCCCGACGCCGCCACCCATGACGATACCATCCATGATGGCGATATAGGGCTTGCGATAGCCGGAGATGCGGCTGTTGACAACAAACTCCTCGCGCCAGAACTGAGCCCCCTCCTCCGGTCGCTCGCGACCGCTCTCGTAGATCATGCGGATATCGCCGCCGGCGCAAAGGCCGCGCTCGCCCTCGCCCGTCACCAGCACGGCAGCGACGGCCGGATCGTCTTCGAATGTGGTCAGCGCTTCGGCAATCAGCCGGATCATCGGGACATTCAGGCTGTTGAGCGCGCGTGTCCGGTTCAGCCTTATGCGGCCGATCGTCCCCTGCCGTTCGACGATGACTTCAGGCGCGGGCGTCTGCATTTCCATGAACGGTCCTTTCTACTTCCAGCCTATTTGCGACCGATGAGCGAGCGCGCAACGATCAGGCGCATGATCTCGTTGGTGCCCTCGAGGATCTGGTGCACCCGCAGGTCCCTGACAACCTTCTCGACGCCATAGTCGGCGAGATAGCCGTATCCGCCATGAAGCTGCAGCGCGTCGTTGGCAACGGCAAAGCAACGGTCGGTGACGAAGCGCTTGGCCATGGCGCAGAGCTTGGTTGCTTCCGGATCGCCAGCATCGAGCGCCGAGGCGGCGCGCCAGAGGAAGGTGCGGGCGATTTCGAGGTCGGTCGCCATGTCGGCGAGGCGAAACTGCAGCGCCTGGAATTCGCCGATCGCCTTGCCGAAGGCCCGGCGCTCCTGAACGTAGGCGAGTGCCCTTTCGAAAGCGGACTGGGCACCGCCGAGGGACGCCGCGGCGATGTTCAACCGGCCGCCATCAAGCCCGCCCATGGCGATCTTGAAACCGTCGCCTTCCGCGCCGATGCGGTTGTCGGCCGATACACGCACGCCGTCGAGCATGACAGCGCGGGTCGGCTGCACATGCCAGCCCATCTTCTTCTCGTTGGCGCCGAAGGTCAGGCCAGGAGCATCCTTCTCGACGACGAAGGTTGAAATGCCCTTGGGGCCGTCCTCGCCGGTGCGTGCCATGATCACGTAGAGGCCGGATTCACCGGCACCGGAGATGAACTGCTTCTGGCCGGTGAGCACGTAATCGCCGCCGTCCTTCACCGCCTTGGTCTTCAATGCCGCCGCATCCGAGCCGGAGCCGGGCTCCGTCAGGCAGTAGCTTGCCAGCACCTCCATCGTCAAAAGCTTCGGCAACAGCCGCTGGCGCTGCTCGTCCGTACCGTAGCGGTCGATCATGCCAGCGCACATGTTGTGGATCGAAACGAAGGAGGCGACGGCTGGGCAACCGGTCGCTAGCGCCTCGATGATGATGGCAGCATCGAGCCGGGTCAGGCCCGTGCCACCAACATCGTCACGCACGTAGATGCCGGCCATGCCGAGGGCTGCGGCACCGCGCAGGGTGTCGACCGGAAAATGCTTCTGCTGATCCCAGTCGATTGCATGGGGGGCGATCTCGTCGCGGGCGAAATCGAGCGCCATCTGACGAATGGCCTCCTGCTCCTCCGACAGGCGAAAATCCATATGCACGTCCTCCCTGACCGCATACTTGAATGATGTGGGCTAGTTACACCAAACGTCGTGCGGGGACAGATGCAACTTCTCACAGGTTCTGTTCAAAAATGAACAGACGTTCGCAATCAACTCTCGCTTAGACGATACGGCAGAGCGCCGCGTAAGTCATGGTCCACGATCAGGCGACGCTTCAATGGCGGCACGGCACGGCTGGCGCATTTCGTGCGCTCGCAGATGCGACAGGAAATGCCGATCGGATCAAACGCCGTGCGGTTGCCGAGGTCCATGTCGTCGGCATAGACGAATGCATCGGCGTAGGAGATCTCGCACCCCAGCGCCAGCGCGTAGCGGGGTTGCGCGGCGCGAAAACCGCCGCCGCCCTTGGTGATCTGGGTGGCGAGACAGAGATAGCGCACACCGTCGGGCGTCTCCGCCAGTTGCCGAATGATTCGGCCGGGCGTCTCGAAGGCCTGGTGTACGTTCCAAAGCGGACAGGCGGCACCGAAGCGAGCGAATTGCAACTTCGCAGCACTGTGGCGCTTGGTGATGTTGCCGGCACGGTCGATGCGGGCAAAGAAAATCGGGATGCCCTTCTGCCCCGGCCGTTGCAGCGTCGAGAGGCGGTGGCAGACCTGTTCCAGCGAGGCGCCAAAACGGGCGGCAAGCAGCTCGATATCGTGCCTCAGGTCGCGGGCTGCCCTGAGAAAAACCTGATAGGGCAGGATCAGCGCCCCGGCGAAATAATTCTGCAATCCGATCCGACAGATCTCATAGGCCTCCTCCGTGCGGAAACCGGCGCTGCCGGCCACGCGATCGATCTCCTCACGGGCATGAAGCTGGGCGATCTGCAGGGCGATCTGGAAGTCGCGCGTCGCCGCCGGCGCATAAGGGTTCAGCGTCAGGATGCGGGCACGCGGATCGAAGCGCCGGATCGCCTCGTCACCCGCATTGCCGCGCACGACCCGCACCCCGTGGCGCTGCTCCAGAAAGCTTGCAAGTGCTGCGTGATTGTCGCCCTCGCCGAGCCCGAGTTCGCCGGCCAGCCGCTCGGCGAGCAGATCGATCTCATGGATGTAGTTGTCGACGAAATGGAAGAAGTCGCGCACTTCCTCATAGGGAGTCGTTTCGACGAAAGGCCCGCCGCGGCCGATCGTGTCGTCGATGCTCGCCAACTGCTCGCTGTTGCGGCGATAGGCCTGGTGGCAGGTGATCAGCGCATGCGCCAGCCCCGGGGCGTTCTGGGCGACGAGCTTCAGTTCCTGCAGGCTCGCCGAATAGGTCTCGAACAGCGGGTCGCTAAGCGCCTCGGAAAGAGCGGAAAGCAGCCGATCGCCCTCCCCGGTCGAAAGTTCGGCGATATCGATCTGGAATTTTTCGGCAAGCGCCAGAAGCACGGCGGCAGAGACCGGCCGCTGGTTGTTCTCGATCTGGTTGAGATAGCTGGTGGAGATGCCGATGCGCTCGGCAAACTGACCCTGCGTTGCCTTGTTCACTTCCCGCAATTCCCTGACCTTGCGGCCGATATAGAGCTTGCCGATCGCCATATTTGCAACTTTGCAATTTACGTTTCACAAATTTCTCTATTTCACATTTGCACATGAAGGGACGTTTTTCCATGCCTGCTTCGACGCTATTGCGAAGCTCGAAGCGCCTCTGCACTATTGTTGAAAAAGACGGCAGCGAAGAAATCGGGAGGGCACCATGCGCGCCATACTAGAACAGGTCGAGGCCCGCCGGGCGGAAGCACGCGCCGGCGGCGGCCAGCGGCGCATCGACGCGCAGCACGGCAAGGGCAAGCTGACGGCGCGCGAACGCATCGAGGTCTTGCTCGATGAAGGCTCCTTCGAAGAATACGACATGTATGTCACGCACCGCTGCGTCGATTTCGGCATGGAGAGCCAAAAGGTCGCCGGCGATGGCGTGGTGACCGGCTGGGGCACGATCAACGGCCGCCAGGTCTACGTGTTTTCCCAGGACTTCACCGTGCTCGGCGGGTCGCTGTCGGAAACCCATGCCCAGAAGATCTGCAAGATCATGGATATGGCCGTGCGCAACGGCGCGCCGGTTATCGGACTTAACGACAGTGGCGGCGCCCGCATCCAGGAAGGCGTGGCTTCGCTTGCCGGCTACGCCGAGGTCTTCCGCCGCAATGCCGAGGCTTCCGGCGTCATTCCCCAGATCTCCGTGATCATGGGCCCTTGCGCCGGAGGTGCGGTCTACTCGCCGGCGATGACCGACTTCATCTTCATGGTCCGTGATAGTTCCTACATGTTCGTGACCGGCCCTGACGTCGTAAAGACAGTGACAAACGAGATCGTCACGGCCGAAGAACTCGGCGGCGCCCGCACGCACACATCGAAGTCTTCAGTTGCCGACGGTGCTTTCGAAAACGACATCGAAGCGCTGGAGGCGACCCGGGTGCTTTTCGATTTCCTGCCGCTCAACAACCGCGAGAAGCCGCCGGTCCGCCCGTTCCACGACGATCCGTCGCGGCTCGAAATGCGGCTCGACAGCCTGATCCCCGACAGCGCCACCAAGCCCTACGACATGAAGGAGCTGATCCTGGCGCTTGCCGATGAGGGGGACTTCTTCGAGCTGCAGCAGAGCTTTGCCCGCAACATCATCACCGGCTTCATCCGCATGGAAGGCCAAACGGTCGGCGTCGTCGCCAACCAGCCGATGGTGCTTGCCGGCTGCCTGGACATCGACAGCTCGCGCAAGGCCGCGCGTTTCGTACGCTTCTGCGATGCCTTCTCGATCCCGATCCTGACGCTGGTCGACGTACCGGGCTTCCTGCCCGGCACCGCCCAGGAATATGGCGGCGTCATCAAGCACGGCGCCAAGCTGCTCTTCGCCTACAGCCAGGCGACCGTACCAATGGTGACGCTGATCACCCGCAAGGCCTATGGCGGCGCCTATGACGTCATGGCCTCGAAACACATCGGCGCCGACGTCAACTATGCCTGGCCGACCGCCGAGATCGCCGTGATGGGCGCCAAGGGCGCCACCGAAATCCTCTACCGCTCCGAACTCGGCGATGCCGAGAAGATCGCGGCGCGTACGAAGGAATACGAGGAGCGCTTTGCCAATCCATTCGTGGCGGCTGAGCGTGGTTTCATCGACGAGGTGATCATGCCGCATTCGTCACGTCGCCGCATCGCGCGCGCCTTCGCATCGCTGCGCAACAAGCAGGTCGACCTGCGCTGGCGCAAGCACGACACGATCCCGCTGTGATGGAGGCGACGATGGCGCGAGAGCCGGAGCGCATCACGACACCGGAAGCGGCCCGCCGCGATCATTGGGAGATGCTGCGCTACATGGCGGGCAATGCGCTGATCGGCATGGTTATCGGGGCTATCACCGCGGCTGCGCTGATCTGGCTCAACATCGGCGCGGTCGGCACCCATATCGTCCGCTCGACGAGTCCGGTGCTCGCCACGCTCATGGTCGTCGTGCCCTTCGCGCTGCTTTTCGGTGGTGCTGCCGCAGCCTCCTCGATCGCGCTTCTGCCCTACCGCCGCAAGTTCAAACGCTGACGCTCGCCCCAGGATTTGCCAGGGACTTGAAAGAGAAACAAATGTTCAAGAAAATCCTCATCGCCAACCGTGGTGAAATCGCCTGCCGCGTCATCAAGACCGCAAAGAAACTGGGCATTGCAACGGTCGCGGTCTATTCCGACGCCGACCGTGACGCGATGCATGTGCGCATGGCGGATGAGGCCGTGCATATCGGTCCCTCGCCGTCGGCTCAGTCCTATATCGTCATCGACAAGATCATCGATGCGATCCGCAGGACCGGCGCCGATGCCGTTCATCCGGGGTATGGCTTCCTCTCGGAAAACGCCGCCTTTGCCGAAGCGCTCGGGAAGGAGGGCGTAGCCTTCATCGGCCCACCTGTTGGAGCCATCCAGGCGATGGGCGACAAGATCACCTCGAAGAAGCTCGCCGCCGAAGCCGGCGTTTCCACGGTTCCGGGCCATATGGGCCTGATCGAGGATGCCGACGAAGCCGTCAAGATCGCCGCCTCGATCGGCTATCCCGTGATGATCAAGGCATCGGCCGGCGGCGGCGGCAAGGGCATGCGCATCGCCTGGAACGACCAGGAGGCGCGCGAAGGCTTCCAGTCATCGAAGAACGAGGCGAAAAATTCCTTCGGCGACGACCGCATCTTCATCGAAAAATTCGTGACCGAGCCGCGCCATATCGAGATCCAGGTGCTTGGCGACAAGCACGGCAATACGCTCTATCTCGGCGAGCGGGAATGCTCGATCCAGCGCCGCAACCAGAAGGTCATCGAGGAGGCGCCTTCGCCCTTCCTCGACGCCGAGACCCGCAAAGCCATGGGTGAGCAGGCGGTCGCGCTCGCCAAGGCCGTCGGCTACCATTCGGCTGGCACCGTCGAATTCATCGTCGACGGCAAGCGCAATTTCTACTTCCTCGAGATGAACACCCGTCTTCAGGTGGAGCATCCGGTGACCGAGCTCATCACCGGGCTCGACCTCGTCGAGCAGATGATCCGGGTCGCTAGCGGCGAACAGCTCGCCTTCGGGCAAGGTGACGTGAAGCTTAATGGCTGGGCGCTCGAAAGCCGGCTATATGCCGAAGACCCCTATCGCAACTTCCTGCCGTCGATCGGCCGGCTGACACGCTATCGCCCGCCGGTCGAAGGCAGACGCGATGACGGCACGGTGACGCGCAACGATACCGGCGTCTTCGAGGGCGGCGAGATCTCGATGTATTACGACCCGATGATCGCCAAGCTCTGCACCTGGGGGCCGGACCGCAAGGCTGCTGTCGATGCCATGGCCGAGGCACTCGACCAGTTCGAGGTCGAGGGCATCGGCCATAACCTGCCGTTCCTTTCGGCTGTCATGCAGCAGCAGCGTTTTCGCGATGGCCGACTGACGACCGCCTATATCGCCGACGAATTCGTTGATGGCTTCCATGGTGTTACCGCCGACGAACGATCCCTGCGCAAGCTTGCCGCCGTCGCCGTGACGGTGAACCAGGCGCTGCAGGAGCGCGCGAGCCAGATTTCCGGAACGATCGGCAATCACCGCCGCGTCATCGGCCATGACTGGGTGGCAAGCCTCGGCGACCACGAGTTCGCGGTGACTGCCGCCGCCTCTGCAGACGGCGCCTATGTGCGCTTTGCCGACGGCGCCTCCGTCACCATCGCCGGCGACTGGGCGCCCGGCCGCACGCTTGCCACCTTCAACATCGACAATGAGCCCTTGAGCGTCAAAGTCGACCTGGTCGGCACTGCCATCCGGCTGCGCTGGCGCGGCATCGATGTGATTGCGCATGTGAGGAGCCCGCGCGTCGCGGAGCTGGCACGACTGATGCCGAAAAAGCTGCCGCCGGACACCTCGCGCATGCTGCTTTGCCCGATGCCGGGCGTCATCACCTCGGTCACGGTCAAGGCGGGCGATACGGTGGAAGCCGGACAGGCGCTTGCCGTCGTCGAGGCGATGAAGATGGAAAACATCCTGCGTGCCGAGAAGAAGGCCACGGTGAAGCGCGTGGCGGTTGCCGCCGGCGCCAGCCTTGCCGTCGACGAACTGATCATGGAATTCGAATAGCAATTGCCGGCGAAGCATACAGGCTTTGCCCCTCACCCCAGCCCTCTCCCCGCGAGCGGGGAGAGGGAAATCGAGCGCAGAGAGTGCCGATTTCCCCTTCTCCCCGTTGTGACGGGGAGAAGGTCCCGGCAGGGGGATGAGGGGCTCGTTCAGACAATCAGAATGCGGAGCACGCCGATGACCGAGAAAACCATCAAGGACTGGGAAACGCTCGCCGAGCGCGAGCTCAAGGCAGCACCCGAAAGCCTGACCTGGCAGACCCCCGAGGGCATTGCCGTCAAGCCGCTTTACACCGCGGACGATCTCGGCGGCATCGACCACCTCTCTTCGCTGCCCGGCTTCGCGCCCTTCGTGCGCGGTCCCCGCGCCACCATGTATGCCGGTCGGCCCTGGACGATCCGGCAATATGCCGGCTTCTCGACGGCCGAAGCCTCCAACGCGTTCTACCGGAAGAACCTGGCAGCCGGCCAGAAGGGCCTTTCCGTCGCCTTCGATCTGGCCACCCATCGCGGCTACGACAGCGACCATCCGCGCGTCGAGGGCGATGTCGGCAAGGCGGGCGTGGCGATCGACTCGGTCGAGGACATGAAGATCCTCTTCGACGGCATTCCGCTTGAGGAAATGTCGGTGTCGATGACCATGAACGGCGCGGTCATCCCGATCCTGGCCTCCTTCATCGTCGCCGGCGAGGAACAGGGCGTTTCGCGCGACAAGCTGTCAGGCACCATCCAGAACGACATCCTCAAGGAGTTCATGGTCCGCAACACCTACATCTACCCGCCCGAACCCTCGATGCGCATCGTCGCCGATATCATCGAGTATACGGCGAGAGAGATGCCGAAGTTCAATTCGATCTCGATTTCCGGCTATCACATGCAGGAGGCCGGCGCGACGCTGGTGCAGGAGCTCGCCTTCACGCTTGCCGACGGGCGCGAATATGTGCGGGCTGCCCTTGCCAAGGGGCTGAACGTCGACGAGTTCGCCGGGCGCCTGTCCTTCTTCTTTGCGATCGGCATGAACTTCTTCATGGAAGCGGCGAAGCTTCGCGCCGCGCGGCTGCTCTGGACCCGCATCATGCAGGAGTTCGAGCCGAAGAAGCCGTCCTCGCTGATGCTGCGCACCCATTGCCAGACGTCAGGCGTCTCGTTGCAGGAACAGGATCCCTACAACAACATCATCCGCACCGCATTCGAGGCGATGTCGGCGGCGCTTGGCGGCACGCAGTCGCTGCACACCAATTCCTTCGACGAGGCGATCGCGCTGCCGACGGAATTTTCCGCCCGCATCGCCCGCAACACGCAATTGATCCTGCAGCACGAGACGGGCGTGACCAAGGTGGTCGATCCGCTCGCGGGATCCTACTACGTCGAGAGCCTGACCAACGAACTCGCTGACAAGGCCTGGCTGCTGATCGAGGAGGTCGAGGCGATGGGCGGCATGACCCGCGCCGTCAATGCCGGCCTGCCGAAGCGACTGATCGAGGAAGCGGCAACCCGTCGCCAGGCCGCCGTGGACAAAGGCGAGGAGATCATCGTCGGCGTCAACAAGTACCGGCTCGACAACGAGGAGCCGATCGACATCCTGGAGATCGACAACAGTGCGGTGCGTGCGGCACAGATCCGCCGGATCGAGGAGACCAAACGGCGGCGCGACAGCGCCGAGGTCAAGAAGACCCTTGATACCCTTTCGAAGGTCGCCTCGACAGGCGAAGGCAACCTTCTGGCCGCTGCTGTCGAAGCGGCGCGGGCGCGCGCGACCGTCGGTGAAATCTCCGATGCCATGCGTGGCGCCTTCGGCGATCATGCCGCAACGCCCAAGGTCGTCAGCAAGATCTATGGCAAGGCCTATGAAGGCGAGCCCGAACTCGAAGTGCTCTCGGGGCGCCTCGACGAGGTGTCAGCGAAGCTCGGCCGCAAACCGAAGATCATGGTCGCCAAGCTCGGGCAGGACGGCCACGACCGCGGCGCCAAGGTGATCGCATCCGCCTTCGGCGATATCGGCTTCGATGTGCTTGCCGGGCCACTGTTCCAGACGCCGGACGAGGCAGCCGACATGGCGCTTGCCAACAAGGTCAACGTCATCGGCGTGTCCTCGCTTGCCGCCGGCCACAAGACGCTGATGCCGCAGCTTGCGGAAGCCTTGAAGCAGCGCGGCGGCGAGGATGTCATCGTCATTTGCGGCGGCGTCATCCCGCGCCAGGACTACGATTACCTGATGGAGAACGGCGTCTCCGCCGTCTTCGGCCCCGGCACCAACGTGCTCGACGCGGCCCGCGCCGTGCTCGACCTGATCGAAGGCAAGCGCCGCAATATCTGATGTGCGCAAAGGTGGCGGGTCATCTTCGCCCGCCACCGCGCGTTTGCCATTTTCCCGGGAATCAAAACACTCGTGTCGAGGCCGCGGCGACGCGAAACGCCTCAGATGCGGTGCAGCTCGGTTGTCGGCAGCTGGTGCTTGTCGGAGGGAAAGCGCTGATTCTGAAACGTCGCACGGATGGACAAGGGCGCCCCGTCATCCTGCGGCACCACCATGAACATCTGCAATTGCCCGCCGCGGCGAACGAATTGGACGCCGAAACTCTTGCCCCCATAGGGCGGGGAAACGGTTGGATTCCACTTTCCCTTGCCCGCGGCAAGCTGCAGGTCCTCGAAGGTCTCAACATTCACCACCGCCTGCCAGCCGTTGTTGCTGGTAACAGTCAGCACCTCGCCGTGCCTGACGATGCCGATGTAACATGTGTCGCAACGCCCGGCCGTGGAGGTCAGCTGCTGCCACTGTCCGGCAAAGGCATCGCCACCCGCCCATGCGGTTTCCGCAAGTGCAAAAAACAACAGGCCGACAATGCCGGCCGCACCTACAGCGCTGCGCGTCTTATGCAGTCGGAACCTCACGCTTCCACTCCCTGATCACCGCACCGCCACGGCTGACGCGGTCAAACACATGCATTGATTGCGCCTCCAATGAAAAACAACCCTAGAAACGCAGTCAAGGCCCGACGCACGTAAACCTGTGCACCGGTGCGCCAGCCGACATCGATCGCAGCCACCCCGCCCTTCCTCACCCCTTGATTGGCGCTTGCCTTCTGCCGGCGACAGAGGACAATCGGACGAAAGCGGAAGGGAAACCACGTACCGTTTCATCGGACATCCTCCGCTTCATCCTGGGGAGGCCGTTGATGCGAAAATTGCAGTCGCAAGGGGTCCATCACATAACGCTCGTCGGCGCCGGCCGGCAGACATCGATCGATTTCTGGGAGGGGCTGCTCGGCATGCCCTTCATCTTCGAGCAGCCGAACCTCGACCGGGCAAGCGAAAGCCATCTCTACTTCGACCCGGGCGACGGGCGACTGATCACCGTCTTTACCGACGAGAACCGCAAGCCCGATCCCGAGCGAACGGCAACCGATATCGGTTGCGTGCACCATCTGGCCTTTGCCGTTTCCCGCGCGACCTTTGCCCAGGCAGTCGCGCGCCTCGACGAGCGCAATATCCAGCATAGCGGCGTCAAGGATCGTGGCTTCATGGACTCAATCTATTTCGAGGATCCGCTCGGCCTTCTGGTCGAGCTTGCATCCTATCGCTTCGAGCCGCCGGCGGGCCACACCCACGCAGAGGTGCTGATGGAAGCGCACAAGGTCCGTGTTGCGCGTGGCGACTACAACATCGCCGAGGCGCATCTGGCCGACGCGATCGAGGCATTGATCGAGCGCACAAGGCCAACACTGTCAGCCGATCGAGGGCCGAAGGACCCTTACGGTGCAAGGTAGCGCTGCCCGCAGCCGCAACGTGCAAAGCTGGTTCGGCTGGCGACCCGCCGGACCGCAATCGAACAGGGAGAAGTGTGATGTCGGCAATCAAGCTCAATGTGATCAAGCCCAGCGTCAACAACATGACGGCCCGCGTCTTCCTGAGGGCGGCCAAACTCGATTTCAGCGAGACCGATGTCTACGGCCAGACGCGGACACCGGAGTATCTGGCACGAGCCCCGTCCCATTTGACTCCGATGATCGAGACTGAGGACCTGCCCAAGGGAGCGCTGTGGGAGAGTTGCGCGATCATGCAGTATCTCTGCAACAAGCACGGACTCGACGAATTTTACCCCAGGGATCCCGAAGCGCGCGCGATGATCGACAGCGCCATGTTCTATCTGATCGGGACCCTTTATCCCTATCTCGCGCGGGCGACCTATCCGGCGCTGAACTTTCCGCTCTATGCGGGTGAAGTTGGCTGCAGCGACGCCGACGCCGCGACGAAGGAAACCGCACGACAGGCGGCAGTGGCGGCACTCGCCGAACCGCTCGAGGTCTTCCATGCGTTCTACATTGGCGACAAGCCGTTTATCGGCGGTGCCAAACCCTCCATTGCCGACATCAGGTTTGCCGCAACGCTCGAGTTCCTCGCAGCGATCGACTATGTCCTGCCGGACTGGGCCAAGGCCTATACGGCCAATATGGAGCGAACACTTGGCGCCGCCTATGCCGAGCCTGCTGCAGATGTTCGTGGATACATCAGCTACGTCAAGGCACAGGGCAAGGGCAATTGAACGGGACGTACCGGATCACGCTAGGGTTTTCGCCGGCGGTGCGATCGCCAAGCTATACCTATGGTCAGGACGAAAATGCCGCGGGTCGATGATAGATCAAAAGAACGACCCGCGGAGAATCTTCACATGCAAACGTTTCGATACCTTGCGCTTGGCATGGTTGCCTTCAATGTGGTGCTTGCGACCTGGCTCTGCCTCCACATGCTCTATGATCCTGAGGGATGGTACTATTTCGTGCCGGGTGTCACCGATACCGGGATGTACAACCAGCACTTCATACGCGACATCGGGATCATACAGGGCTTCGTCGCCATCGCTTTTCTGGTCGGCATGTTCAAGACGGAGCGCCGCCTGGAACTATGGACGGCAGCAACGCTGTGGCTCATCGCCCACGCCTGCTTCCACTATTGGGAAGTCGTTGTGGGTATCTGCTCGGCGTCGGTGATTGTCCGTGACTTCCCGGCGGTCAGCCTCCCTGCCATTTTCGGCATCGTCGCCTGCACTTGGGCCGCGATGTCCTCAAGTGAATGGCCGCGGGTTCAGCGCGCGAAACTCGATGCGCAAAGTTGGTGACCCGGTCCGCAGCAATGGCGTCGGCAAGTCACTGAACGAGTAGGGCGATACCGGTCGCACCGAGCGCCAGCGTCCAGAGGCGATCGAAGTTGATCCATGCCGAGCGCAGCAGTGCAAGGTCAAACCAGGTGAAGACGGCAAGTGACAGTGCGGCGGTCACGATAAGCATTGCACCGCTATGAACGGCAATGGCGGCCAGCGAGACCGGCAATGAATTCGCCATCGCCAGATCGCCAGCGTGCTCCGCAAGACAGAGGCTGAGAACAGCCGGCAGCAGCATCAGGCCTGCCCCATGGCTGGTCGCCGTCAAAAAGGACCATAGGCCCAGGCCGGCCAGGCCGGTTCGCATACCAATTCGAAAGCGGTGGCGGTGTCCATAGAAGGCGGTGTAGACGGCCACACCCAGAATGAACACGGCTGCGGCCAACCGGAAGGCACTTGGATCGAGGACCGTGCCGAATGCGACGGCCGCCGCCAGTACGGCTGCAACCGACAGTGCGTGGCCAAGCGCAATGGGAACGATGGACAGCCAGACGACCTTGCGGTTCTGGCGATGAAGACCGAGCGCCACAGCAAACAGCCAGCCCATCGCCGGATTGACGCCGTGAAACGCACCGAGGCCGGCGAGCGAAAGCCATGGCCATAACGCTGTCATTGGCGCTGACAGGACCGCACGGCCGCTCCTCCCTTACGGATAACAATAGGAATCGGACGAGCAATCGCCGCCCTCGAGGCGAACCTGATGCGGCCGGTGGCCCTTCGGCCAGTCGACGAAAAACCTCTCGTCGAAGGCGATCCCGCCACCATCGGCAACATCCAGCTTGACCATCCATCCGTCGATACCATCAGGGTAGAACTGCGGATCGATGGCGCCATAGAGCGAATTTGTGAAATAGACCCGTTTGCCGTCGCGGCTGACTTCCACCATCTGCGGCCCGCCATTCAGCGCTCTGTTCTTGGCCTTCGGATGGCTCGCACGCGAAACGATGCCGCCGATCCGCACGCGCCCCGTCTCCTTCGGCGCGAAGGGGTCGGAGACATCGTACTGGATCATGTCGCCGGTGCCCCAGCAGGACACGTAGAGGAAGCGGTCGTCCATCGACAGGTCGATGTCGGTGACGAGCGGCGCGACCGCGCTGAAACCTTTCAGCACCGGCGGCAACAGATCCGGATCGGCCGGTTCTGCCGGAATCTCGATCACCTTCTTCACGGCCCATCGGTCGCCGTCGCGATACCAGGTCCAGATCGACGCCGAGAGGTCCTTGAGGCTGATGACGCAGCCGACGAAACCATAGGCCTTGGTCGGATCATGGGCCGGGCGCAGTTCGAAGACGAGCTGGTGTTCCTCGCCGAAATCGATCTCTTGCAGATGCTTGCGCTTGTGCAGGTCCCAGAAGTGCAAGCGGCGGCCGTATTTCGAACCGAGCAACACTTCGGGAACGAGCCCGTTCTCGAAGGTATCGGGCGTGCCCCACTCGCTGGTGATCATCGTGTCATGGCCGAGATGCCACCAGAAATCATAGGCGAGCTTCTGCGGTCCCCGATCCATTTCCCATTGGCCGAGCACGTCGAAGCTCTGGTGATCGAGCAGGAAAATCCCGCCGGGCGCCTTGCCGTCGCGATCGGCGAGCGCGTTAACGTAAATCCCCTCAGGCCCGCAATGGGTGGTGTGCAATCGCGAATAGTTCGCCTTCTCGGCAACTTCCGAGGGCTCGATCACGCGCACGATCTTCGGATTGCGCGGGTCCGGCCTGGTGTCGATGATGTGCAGGCGGGAAGACCGCAGGCCCGGCACAATCAAGTAGCGACGCTCGACATGCGGGTGCGGCGCATTGGGGCAAAGGCAGGAGGAGCAGGCGTTCCAGCCGAAATGATGCAGCTCGTCGCCGACATTCGGCATATCGACCTGGCCAACGATCTGCGAATAGGTTGGCGACGCCGGATCGACGTCCACGACTGCGATCGCATCCGCTCGCTTTCGGTCCGGATCGAACGCAGCCACATAGGCGAGCGTTTCCTTTGGTGCCTTGGCTGCCATGCGTGGTGATGGATAGAAGGAAGGATCGGGTCGCCACGTCGCCATTACCATTCTCCCGTTAGAGAATTCCCAATGCGCGGTTCCTGATGCGGGCTTCGGTCATGCGGCAAAAACGCGTCGGAAATGCGGCGTCTGCCTTATTTCCCGATAGGACGAAGGGTCCTGGCGACAGACTGCTCACTGGTGCGTCGCCGCGCCTGCCAAGCTGCCTTACGTCTCGATTTTCAACTTCATTCTATCCGCTGCGAAACGGCTGCGCGAGTACTCCACCGGCTTGCCGTCGAGATCAGCATTGAGGGACTGGGTTTCGAGCACGATAGCGCCGGGTGAGAGCGTCAGCATCGAGAGTTCCTCGGCATCGGCATGGCGAGCAACGATTTCGGTCGAGACGCGCACATAATCGTCGAGGCCGTGAGCGGCGAAGGCCTTGGTGACGGAATGCAGGCTTTCGAATTCTTCGGCCATGCGCGGAAAGCGATGCGCCGGATAGTAGCTCGACGACACCGAGAGCGGGCGCCCATCGCCGCTGCTGACGGTTCTCAGTTCAACCACCGGATCGCCGGGTTTGATCCCCAGTGCCGTTGCCACCTCGCCCGCAGCCGGCAATTCGGCGTGACCGAGCAGTTTCGTGCCGATCTCCTTTACCTGATGACCAAGCCCTTGCGAAAAGCGGGTGCGCTTCGAAATCGGGTAGCTAACCCTCTCCTTGCGCTCGATCATCGTGCCGCGCCCTTGTACGGCGCGTACCAGCCCCTCTTCGGCAAGTGCTGCAAGTGCGCTTCTGACAGTGTGACGGTTGACGCCGAATTCCGTGGCGAGCGCCGTTTCGGGCGGCACCATGCCGGTCTGATCGTAGTCGCCGTTGCTGATCGCCAATCGGATCCGGTCGGCGATCTGCCGCCAGAGCGCGACGCCGGTCTGGCGCTCCACCACTTTTCGCATGGCCGTGTCTTTTCGCATTGGCATGTCACAAGCCTGTCATTTGCCGACGATATGAAAAAGTATAAGATGTATAGTTGTCTAGATCAATAGACATTTGAGGTGAAAATGATGGACGCGAAAGTGAAGCAGGAAAGTTCGCCAGACCCGGCGCGCAAGGAAGCCATGCGGTTGCTCGCCCAGGCAACGCTTGCCGAACTCAAGGACGCCTGGGAAGCGCTCGCAGACCGGCCTGAGGTTCACCCGGTCCGTGGACCCGAAACCGGCCTCGTGATGGTGCGCGGCCGCATCGGCGGCGGCGGCGATCCCTTCAATCTCGGCGAGGCGACGGTGTCGCGCGCAACCGTCCGCCTTTCGACCGGCGAGATCGGCCACGGACAGTTGCTCGGAACCGACAAGGAGCGCGCCCGTTTCGCGGCCATCTTCGATGCGCTTTCCCAGCGCGGTGGCGACAAGGCTGGCGTCGATGCCCTGCTCGGTCGCGTCGCTGAGCGGCTCGCGCAGGACGAGCGCCGCAAGGCCGAAGAGACCGCCGCCACCCGCGTCGACTTTTTCACCATGGTCCGAGGAGACGACTGATGGCCAGCCAATCGCAGATCTATGCCGGCGCTTTCGCCGATCCGGTCTTTGCCGCCCAGTCCGTGTTCCGCGATCTGATGGATGGCTTTGCCCGCCCAGGCACGATCAAGCAGCTTTCCGCCAAGAGCGTGCCACCCGCTCCTTTGTGTGCCGCAGCCGGCGCCGTGGCATTGACGCTTTGCGACCACGATACGCCCGTGTGGCTGACGCCGGCGCTGTCCAAATCCGCCGTTCCGCAATGGATCGCCTTTCATAGCGGAGCACCGGTAACCTCGAGCAAGACCGAGGCCCGCTTTGCCGTCTTTGAAAAGGGCGCCGCCATTCCGAGCTTCGATCATTTCGCGCTCGGCACGCAGGAGTATCCGGATCGCTCCACCACGCTCGTCATCGAAATCGAAGCGCTCGCAGGCGGCGCACCTCTCGTTGCCAAGGGCCCCGGCATCAAGACCGATATCGAGCTATCGCCAAAGGGCTTGCCGGATGTGTTCCTGGAGTTCTGGAACGCCAACCGCGCGATTTTCCCGCGCGGCGTCGATCTCGTGCTGACCGCAGGTGAAGCGCTTGTCTGCCTGCCGCGCACCACCCGTCTTTCGCCGAAGGAGGCGTGAGCCATGTATGTAGCCGTCAAGGGCGGGGAAGCCGCCATTGCCAATGCCCACCGCCTTCTCGCCGATCGCCGCCGCGGCGACCGCAATCTCCCCTCCATCACCATCGACCAGGTGGTCGAGCAGTTGGGTCTTGCCGTCGACCGGGTGATGGCGGAAGCCTCGCTCTATGACCGTGCGCTCGCAGCCCTTGCCGTCCGCCAGGCGCGCGGCGACATGATCGAGGCGATCTTCATCCTGCGTGCCTACCGCACGACGTTGCCGCGCTTCGGCTATTCCGAGCCAGTCGACACCGCCAACATGAAGGTCGAGCGCCGCGTGTCTGCGACCTACAAGGACCTGCCCGGCGGGCAGCTTCTTGGCCCGACGTTCGATTACACCCATCGCCTGCTCGACCCGTCGCTGGTTACTGACGAAGCCATCGCCGAACCGGCCACCAAGGAGCCCGGCGAACACGTCATGCGGGTCTCCGACATTCTCGACGGCGAAGGCCTGATCGAGGGCGACGGTCAGATGCCCGAGGGCCATGTGCTGGGCGACCTGACGCGCGAGCCGATGGAGTTTCCGATGGCGCGCGACTTGCGCCTGCAGGCACTCGCCCGCGGCGACGAAGGTTTCCTTTTGGCGCTCGCCTACTCCACCCAGCGCGGCTATGGCCGCACCCATCCCTTCGTCGGCGAAGTGCGCATCGGCGAAGTTGAAGTGGAACTCGACCTGCCCGAACTCGGCTTTGCCGTCTCGCTCGGCACGATCCGCGTGACCGAGTGCCAGATGGTCAACCAGTTCATGGGCTCGGCCAAGCAGCCGCCGCAGTTTACCCGCGGTTACGGCCTCGTCTTCGGCCAGAGCGAACGCAAGGCCATGTCGATGTCGCTGGTCGACCGGGCGCTTAGAACCGACGAGTTCAACGAGGATATCGTCGCACCCGCCCAGGATCAGGAATTCGTCATCTCGCATGCCGACAACGTGCAAGCAACCGGCTTCGTCGAGCACCTGAAGCTGCCGCACTATGTCGACTTCCAGGCTGAACTCGACCTCGTCCGCCGCATACGCCGTGACTACGACGCCGCGAATTCGGGCGAGACGGCCAAGGAACAGCGGGAGGCAGCCGAATGATCGGGTACGCTCTCTCCAGCGGTTCAGTCGCCGCCACCGTCCCCGCCACCGCAATCGCCGCCGTCATCGGCATAGACGCCACTGGCATCGCCCCCGCTATCATTCTTTCGCGCTCGGCCATCCGGCTCGCGCTGTGGCCGGCGAGCAATGCCAAACAGGCCGGCGACTGCGGAACACACGACGAAGATCCCAACCACCCCGACAAAAATCTCGCTCAAATCCTGGCCTCATCAGCGGTCGACACACTCAAGGGTAATCGGCGATGAACGACCTTGCTACCTATAATTTCGCCTATCTGGACGAACAGACGAAGCGCATGATCCGTCGCGCGATCCTCAAGGCGATCGCCATCCCCGGCTACCAGGTTCCTTTTGCGTCGCGCGAAATGCCGATGCCCTATGGCTGGGGCACCGGCGGCGTTCAGGTGACCGCCTCGATCCTCGGACCGGAAGACGTGCTGAAGGTCATCGACCAGGGTGCCGACGACACCACCAATGCGGTTTCGATCCGCGCCTTCTTCCAGAAGGTCGCCAATGTCGCCGTCACCACTCGCACGAAGGACGCGACGATCATCCAGACACGCCACCGCATCCCGGAGGAAAAACTCACCGAGGGCCAGACGCTCGTCTACCAGGTGCCGATCCCCGAACCCTTGCGCTTCCTCGAGCCGCGAGAGACCGAGACGCGCAAGATGCACGCACTCGAGGAATACGGGCTGATGCACGTGAAGCTCTACGAGGATATCGCCCGCAACGGCCATATCGCCACGACCTACGCCTATCCGGTGAAGGTCGAGGGGCGCTATGTGATGGACCCGTCGCCGACGCCGAAGTTCGACAATCCGAAGATGCACATGTCGGAAGCGCTGCAACTCTTCGGCGCCGGCCGCGAAAAGCGCATCTATGCCGTGCCACCCTATACCGATGTCGTCAGCCTCGACTTCGACGACCATCCGTTCGAGATCCAGAGCTTCGACAAGCCCTGCGCGCTCTGCGGCGCCGAGGACGTCTATCTCGACGAGGTGATCCTCGATGACAAGGGCGGGCGCATGTTCGTCTGCTCCGACACCGACCACTGCGAGGACCGCCGCGCCTGCGGCCATGCAGGTCACATGCTTGCCCGAAAGGAGGCAGCAGAATGAGTTCCCTTCCGCTTCTCAAAGTGAACGACGTCTCGAAGTTCTACGGAAGCCGCATCGGCTGCCGCAACGTCTCCTTCGAGCTCTATCCGGGCGAAGTGCTCGCCATCGTCGGCGAATCCGGTTCCGGCAAGACGACGTTGCTCTCGTGCCTGTCGACCCGGCTGATGCCCACCTCCGGCATCGTCGAATATCACATGCGCGACGGCCAGTATCGCGACCTTGCCCGCATGGGCGAGGCCGAGCGCCGCTTCCTGATGCGCACGGACTGGGGCTTCGTGCACCAGAACCCGGCCGATGGCCTGAGGATGACAGTCTCGGCCGGCGCCAATGTCGGCGAGCGGCTGATGGCGGTCGGCGACCGCCACTACGGCAACATCCGCGCCGCCGCCAGCGACTGGCTGGAGCGGGTGGAAATCGGCGTCGACCGCATCGACGACCAGCCGCGCGCCTTTTCGGGCGGCATGCGCCAGCGCCTGCAGATCGCCCGCAACCTCGTCACCTCCCCCCGCCTCGTCTTCATGGACGAGCCGACCGGGGGCCTCGACGTCTCGGTGCAGGCACGCCTGCTCGATCTGGTGCGCGGTCTGGTGCACGACCTCGGCCTTGCCGCCATCATCGTCACCCACGACCTCGCCGTCGCCCGCCTCCTCTCGCACCGCATGATGGTGATGAAGGACGGTGCCGTCATCGAGCAGGGCCTGACCGACCGGGTGCTTGACGATCCGCGCGAGCCCTACACCCAGCTCCTCGTCTCCTCGATCCTGCAGGTGTGACGCATGATCCCGAACCGCAACCCCCGGTCTTCGGCCAAGATCATGCGCAAAGGAAAGTAAGAACCATGGCAACACCTCTCGTTGTTTCCGAAGTCGCAAAAAGCTTCACCATGCATCTGCGTGATGGCGTCCGCCGGCCGGTCGTCGCCAACGTCTCCTTCTCGGTGAAGGCGGGCGAATGCGTCGTCCTCGGCGGCCCGTCCGGTGTCGGCAAGAGCTCGATCCTGAAAATGCTCTACGGCAATTACGGCGTCGACGAAGGCCAGATCCTGATGGATCACGACGGCAAGCTCGTGAACCTTGCGGCGGCCGAGCCGCGCACGGTGCTTGAAGTGCGGCGCACGACGCTCGGTTATGTCAGCCAGTTCCTGCGTGTCGTTCCGCGCGTCTCGGCGCTCGACATCGTCGCCGAACCGCTGCAGGCCCGCGGTACCCCGCTCGAGGAAGCGCGCGCACTGGCAGCCGAACTCCTGAGCAAGCTCAACCTGCCGCGTGAACTCTGGAGCCTGCCGCCGGCCACCTTCTCCGGCGGCGAGCAGCAGCGCGTTAACATCGCCCGCGGCTTCATCACCGACCACAAGATCCTTTTGCTCGACGAACCGACGGCCTCACTCGACGCGAAGAACCGATCTGTCGTCGTCGAGCTGATCGCCGAAAAGAAGGCCAAGGGTACGGCACTGATCGGCATATTCCATGACGAAGAAGTACGCGACGCCGTTGCTGATCGCATCCTTGACGTATCGGCCTTCTCGCCACGAAAGGCTGCCGCATGAGCCAGAAGCTTGGGCTTGAGCCCTTCATCCATCCAACCGCGAGCGTCAACAATTCGACGCTCGGCCACTACACCGAGGTGCAGGAGCGCTCGCGCCTCGACGAGGTCGAATTCGGCGACTATTCCTACATCATGCAGGACGGCTCGATCTGGTGCGCGACGATCGGCAAGTTCGTCAACATCGCGGCAGCCGTGCGCATCAACGCCACCAACCATCCGACCTGGCGGGCGACGCTGCACCACTTCACCTACCGCGCGCCCAACTATTGGGACGATACGGAACTCGACCACGACCTCTTCGCCTGGCGGCGTTCGAACCGGGTGACGATCGGCCACGACGTCTGGATCGGCCACGGCGCGACGATTCTCCCGGGCGTCAATGTCGGCAATGGCGCCGTGATCGGCGCCGGTGCCGTCGTTTCCAAGGACGTCGAGCCTTACACCATCGTCGGCGGCGTGCCGGCGAAACTCATTCGCGCGCGTTTCAACGAGGGCATCGGCGAGCGGATGGACGCGCTTTCCTGGTGGGATTGGGATCACCAGCGGCTGCGCCGCGCACTCGACGATTTCCGCGAGCTGACGGCGGAAGAGTTCTTGGTGCGCTACGCCTGAGCGGCTGAGCAATTGCCTGTTTGGGGACGCTGCTAGCGAAGCGGCGTCTTCTTCGCATGAGCAAACGGATTTATGGCCCGTTCACCAGCCTCAGGATCAACTGGTGGATATTGCCGCCATCGGTCAGTTCCACTTGGTCGAAGTCGCGGCTGCGCTTGCGCTGTTCTTGCGATAGCGCGCCAAGGCGCTTGGTCATTTCGGTGCGGATCTTCTGGCACTTCGGGTCATCGGGAATCGTCAGCCCCAAGGTCGCCTGCTCGATTGCGCGCACCATCTCCTTGATGAAGTCGCCATGCACGAGCTCGTGCTTGCGCACGCCGTCGATAAAGATCTCCCAGTTCTCGCGCGTGCCTGAAGGCAGCGGCTTGGCGGGCTTTGGCAACGTGTAGGTGATGATCAGCTTGGGCCTTGCCGTCGTCAGCACGCAGGCGCCGCCCTGTTCCTCGTATTTGCGCGTCCAGGTCAACTTGAAGTTGGTATGCGCGATCGCCCGACCGAGCCCGGCCTTCGGCCCACGTTCGCCGATCGAGGCGTAGAGTTCAGCACCGGTCTGCCCGGTGATGGTGTAGGGCGCCTCCTTCTCGACCGCCTGCCATTCGGCAAAAGCGATCCGTGGCACAGACGCAAGGCAAAGGGCAACGACGCCCAGGCAAAGGCTCTTGTTCAATCCAACCTCTCGACGTTCGCCGTTGCGGCGACACGGGCTACTGACTGCCTTCCTTAAACGCGAATCGGCTGATGGCAACAGGTCAAAATGCCAAGGCACCGCACGCCATCCGGGCGCGCGGTGCCTTCGTTGTTTGATGCGGTCTTGCGGAACCCCGTTGTGGGAGGTGCAACGGGACGACCAAACGACCTTAGTTGACGGCTGTCAGCGTCATCGACGTGCCGGTTGCGGCGAGATTGAGGCCGATCTGGCCGGTCACGCTGATGGTCTGCAGATGGATCGCGCCAGAGGTGCCGCCGACGAGGATGTTGGCACCAATGCCGGCGCCAACGGTCGCTTCGGCCGTAGCACCCTGATAGAGGCCGCCGAGCGAGCCGCGGTGGTAGCCGGCGGTCGGCGCGAACACGGCCCAGATCAGGCGGCTCTGCGTCGTGAATCCGACATCGACGCCCATCTTGCGGATGGCGCCGGAATAGTGGTCGGACGCCTCAGCGCCCATCGTCGAACGGAAGACGCAGTCGACTTGCTTGGCCGAACCGAGCACATAACCGACGCCGCCCGCGATGTTGCAATCGAGATAACCGATTTTGACGCCGTTGCTGGTGTCGGGCTCCGGCTGCGGCTGGGCCCTTGCGAGATCGGCAGCGTTGGCAGCGATCGCGCTCGCGAGAACCAGAGACGCTGCGGACACCTTCACGGCAAAACTCTTTTTCATTCTTGTCTCCTACTCGAAACGTCAGAAATGATTGGCATTTAACCGGCGGCACACGAACTCGAGCACTTAGCGCACGCTGCAGGAAGGACCAGCCATAGCCCGCCATCGGGCAATTCCGTGGCAGGCTTTCGGTAGCCGAGAAAATCGATGGGGTTTCCCCAACAATGACGGGAGATTGTGTTGAAAAAGCCACGGCCAACGCGCCGTGGGATCACTCCTTGGTCAAATCGCGCGACGGACGCGTTGATCCGAGGCCGTTCAGTGAGCCGGCAAATTCCGACCCGGAACGATCTCGCGAACGGGTGACGATGCCGCCGCCCGATCGCAATGGTGTGAAGCTCAACCCCTTTCGGAGGCGAGAACGTCGGCGGCGACGCGGGCTGTCAATGCCAGCGAGACCGCGCCTGCATCCGGGTGGCCGATGCTCTTTTCGGCAAGCGGGCGCGCCCGGCCGAGCTTCGGCGTGAGGTTCGACGTCGCCTCGGCCGCTTCGGTCGCCGCCTTGGCACCGGCCTGCCAGGCCCCTACCAGCGACTTGCCGGCCGCAAATTCGCGTTCGAGTGTTTCGACAAAAGGCACCAGCGCATCGACGAGCGTCTTGTCGCCGACACGCGCCCGGCCAAGCCGGGTCACGCCGTCGAGCGCTCGGCGTGCGCCTTCGACAATGGCAGCATCCGTGGGCGCCGTCTCATCACTGAAAGCCCCGCTCCAGGCACGCAACAGCAGGCCCCAGATCGCGCCCGAGGTCCCGCCGGCACGATCGGCCCAGGCGTCACCTGAAACTGCAAGCACGCTGGCCGCACCGGCGCCGGCCGCAACCGCAGCCGATGCTGCGTCCCTTGCCGCCGCCGAACCGCGGCGCATGCCCTGTCCATGGTCACCGTCACCGGCAAAGGCGTCGATACGTCCGAGTTCGTCTTCGGCCTGTCTCAGCGCTTCGGCGATTTCGCCGATCAGCCGCGCGATGCACTTGCCGCTCGCCTTCGATGGATCTGATGCGGGTGCAAATACGGCCGGACCATCTTCGTCCGTGAGCGCGTCGGTCGCCTGTTCGGCAGCGATGATCGTGCCCTTGCGCAGCACCGGTGCGTCGCAAGGCGCACGCCAATAGGTTTCGAGCTCGTCGTTCAGCCACAGCAGCGACAGCGAGCAGCCCTGCATGTCCAGGCTGGTGACGAATTCGCCGCATTCGGGGTCGATGATCTCAAGGCCGGCTGCCTTCAATTCCCTTTCGATGGCGACCCAAAGCACGAAGAGTTCTTCGTACTTGGTCGACCCGAGACCGTTCAGAACCGGCGCAACCTTTTGGACACCGGCCGGGCGCTCGATGAGCAGCTTGCCGACCAGCAGCCTGGCGAACTCGCTCGCTGAAACGATCTTTTCTTCGCGGATGCCCGGCTCGCCGTGAATGCCGAGACCAAGGGCCATCTCCCCCTTCGGCACGGAAAAGAGCGGTTGCTTGGCGCCGGGAAGCGTGCAGCCGCCAAAGGCGACACCGAAGGACACGGTGCGGTCATTGGCAAGGCGCGTGACACGCTCGACCTCGTCAAGCGACAGGCCTGCCTCGGCGGCAGCACCGGCGATCTTGAAGACGACGAGATCGCCGGCAATGCCGCGGCGCTTGGCCGGAGTCTCGGCCGAGGCGCTGGCGACATCATCGGTGACCGGCACGATGCGCACGTCGATGCCCTCGGCGCGCAAGCGCTCGGCGGCAACGCCGAAATTGAGCACGTCGCCGGCATAGTTGCCGAAGCCGAGCAGCACGCCGCCGCCCTGTTCGGCCTGCCGGCAGACGCGGGCGACAGCCGCGGTCGACGGCGAGGCAAAGACATCGCCGGCAACGGCCGCATCCGCCATGCCCGGACCGACGTAACCGGCAAAGGCCGGATAGTGGCCGGAGCCGCCGCCAATGACGACCGCAACCTTGCCCTTCGGAACCTTGGTCGAGCGGACGACGCCACCCTTCACGAGACGGACGTTGCGCGCATAGATCGAACTGAACCCGGCAAGCGCGGTCGTCGCAAACTCTTCCGGTGCGTCAAAGATTGTGGTCATCGCGTCTCTTCCCTTAGTCGCGAGGCAGAATGCGCCTCAGATAGTCCCGGTTGGCGGCGCTGACGGAGAGGCCGTCACCGCCGTAATGCTCGCAGAGGAATGGGCTGTTGAAGCCGTGGGCCAGCGCCATGCGGATGGCGGCGCGGTAGTTGATCACGCCGAACTCCAGCGGTGCCGGATGGGTCACCACCAGGCCGGAGGTCTCATCCTCGGTGCGGTGGTAGTTCTTGACGTGCCAGTACTTGGCAAATGGCGCGACCTTTTCCATCATCTGCTGCCAGCGCTCGACCGGGCGATGGAGACGAACAAGGTTGCCGAGGTCGGCATTAATGCCGACATTTGCCAATCCGACGTCGGTGACGAAGCGCACGGCGCTATCGGCCGAGCCGATATAGGTATCCTCGTACATTTCGAGCGCCAGCTCGATGCCAAGTTCCTCCGCGTGGCGGCCGAGTTCGCGAATGCGCTGGACCGCCTTCTGCCAGACGGCGGGATCGTCCGGGTTCTTGACGCCGTCAACGGTCCAGAACCAGAGCGCCTTCTTCTGCGCCTCGGTGAGTGGCCCGAAGAAACCGAAGGAAACAGAACCGGCACCGATTGCAGCCGCCGTATCGATGACCCGATGCCCATAGGCAAGGTATTCGTCGCCATGGTCAGGATCGATGACGCTGCGCCGCGAGGTCGAGATCGCCGGCATGGTGAGGCCTAGATCCCGCGTGAGCTTGACGAAGCTGTCGAGCCGCGCCGGCGAGAGATCGGCAAGCCGGATCCAGCTATCGGTCGGGTCGAGTTCGGTAAAACCCGCATCAACCACATCGGCAAGCGTCTCGGCCCATTGTTCGGCCGATTGCTCCTGCACCGAGCTGCCATCCGGCATAACATTGGAATACTGGATCATCGCGGCCGCGATCGGCCAGGTTTCACGTGTCCATTTGCGTGATGTCTTCGCCATGACGCTCCTCACCATTCTCCGGATCATTCCAGGTGGAAGTCCGCTTCACACTTTTCCTGGAATTGCACTTTGATTTTGGGGATGCGGCGGCTCCGTCAAGCCGCCGCGCTACCGTCGCCGTGCGGTTGGGCCGCATCGTGCTTGCGCTTGCGGGCCAGGCCGATCAGCCCGAAGACAAGCGGCGACAAGAGAAGGGCAAGACCGAGTGCCATCAAAGAGGAAACCAGCGGGTTCGACCAGAAGATGTTGAGACTACCGCTGGAAAGCAGCATCGACTGGCGGAAGGCATCCTCGGCCTTGTCGCCAAGCACCATGGCGAGAACCAGCGGCGCCAGCGGATACTCGAGCTTCTTGAAGACATAGCCGAGTACGCCAAAGCCGATGACCAGAAAGATGTCGGAGACCGAATTTGCCACCTGGTAGGCGCCGGAGAAGATGACGGCAACGATGACCGGACCGATGATCGCAAACGGCACGCGCAGGATCGACGCATAGAGCGGCACGGTGGCGATCACGAGGAAGACGGCGACGACGTTGCCAAGATACATCGAGGCAATCAGGCCCCAGACAAAGTCCGGTCGCTCGGAAAAGAGCATCGGTCCTGGCGTCAGGCCCCAGATCATGAGTCCGCCCATCATTACGGCTGCGGTTGCCGAACCAGGAACGCCCAGCGCCAGCATTGGCAAGAGCGCCGAGGTACCGGCCGAGTGGTCGGCTGTTTCCGGTGCGACGACGCCGCGCGGGTCACCCTTGCCGAACATCGACTTGTCGCGGGCCGAACGGCGGGCGACGCCATAGCTCATGAAGGAGGCGGCCGTCGGACCGGCAGGCGTGATGCCCATCCAGATGCCGATGATCGTCGAGCGCAGGATGGTGAACCAGTAACGCGGGATCTCGACCAGCGTACGGCCGATCTCGACCAGCTTGACGCGCGCCTTGATGCCCTCGAAGCGAAGCCCCTCTTCCGTGGTCAGCAAGAGTTCGCCGATGCCGAAGAGACCCATCACGGCGATCAGGAAGCTGACGCCCTTGATCAGCGTCGGGATATCGAAAGTCAGGCGCAGATCGCCGGAGATCGTGTCCATGCCGACGGAGGCAAGCGCGAAGCCGAGCATCATCGATACGAGCGTCTTGAACGGCGATTGCGCGCCCATGGAGATGAAGCTGGCGAAGGCGAGGAAATAGACGGCGAAGTATTCGGGCGACGAGAAGCGCAGCGCGAAGTTGGCGACCCAGCCGGACAGAAGCGTGATCATCACGACGCCCGCAAGCGCACCGATACCGGCAGAGACGAAGGCGAGCGTCAGCGCCCGGCTCGCCTGCCCGGCCTTGGCCATCGGATAGCCATCGAAGGTGGTCGCCACCGACGAGGGTTCGCCGGGAATGTTGAACAGGATCGATGTCGTCGAACCGCCGAAAAGAGCACCCCAGTACATGCAGGACAAAAGGATGATGGCGGAGATCGGATCCATCGAAAAGGTGAGCGGCAAGAGCAGCGACACCCCGTTCGGCGCGCCGAGGCCCGGCAGCACGCCGACGAGAATGCCGAGCGTGACGCCGATCATCATCAACAGGATATGGTTCCAGCTGAGGATGTGGCCGAAGCCATCGATCAGGAGACCGATATTTTCCATGTCATTCCTCCCGGGGCTTAAAGCGCGTCGAGATCTTTCAGATTTGCTCTTTGCGCTTTAAGTCTTTGATTTTCTGCATGTCGTTGTCGCAAAACCGCGATGCGATTTTGCGCGACATGCCTTGGACGGTCGGGATCAGTAGATCCCGAACCAGGCTTCGATCGGTCCCTTCAGCAGGGGAACCTTGAAGCCGATCTCGAATACGACGAAGAAAAACAGCGTGACGACGACGCCCGACGGCAGCGCGATCCACCATTTATAGCGGCCCTGGAAGAGCATGGTGCCGGCAATGTAGAGCGCGGTTCCGACATAAAGCCCGAGCCAGGCAGAAACACCTGCAAAGGCAACGAGTGGCAGAAGGAATGACGCCACAACCTTGGCCCGATGGCCGTCGATGAAGATCTCGCCCGTACCACGATGCTTCACGAAGGCGTGGACCGCATTGGCGACGCTTCCAAGAAGGATCAGAAGGCCGACATAAAAGGGAAAATAACCGGCTTCCGGCCCGAACTCGGTCCATCCCGCACCGATATCGAGAGACCCGTAGCAGACCGCAGCACCGAAGGCGCCGGTCAAAACAGCAACGCCAAGCTCAACCGCGAAGCGGGAGACCCCATTCGCACCGTTCTCGCTCATGATCGTGACCTTTCAAAGCGAACGACGGGTGCCTGAAGGCACCCGTCTCAATGTCCCGCCCTTAGTTGGCGAGCCAGCCTTCGCGCTTCAGCACTTCTCCAACGGCAGCACCATCCATCTCGATGGCGGCCTTGAAGTCGTCACCGGCGATGTAGGAAGGCGACTGCGAGGTGTCGGCGAGGTACTTCGCCCATTCCGGCGTTTCGGAAACCTTGCGCATCAGGTCGGCATAGAACTTGACCACATCCTGGTCAACGCCGGCCGGCAGCCAGACGGTGCGCGGCATCGAGTAGTTGTCGATGGCGATGCCCGATTCCTTGCAGGTGGGGATATCGCTCCAGGCCTTGTCGCCAGCAACCTTCGCGTCGTTCGCAAGCTTGACGCTCTTGAAGACACAGAGCGGCTTGACCATGCCGGCCTGCCACTGACCGAGGTTTTCACTCGGGTTGTTGACGTTGGCGTCGAGGTGTTCACCGGCAAGCTGGACGGCCGCTTCGCCGCCGCTCTTGAACGGAATGTAGTTGATCGTGGCACCAGTCGCCTCGTTGATCATCGAGGTGAGGATCTGGTCGACGTCCTTCGACTGGCTGCCGCCGATCTTCAGCCCGCCTTCCTTGGCCTTGGTGGCGAAATCCGCTGCGGTGCTGTAGGACGCCTTGCCGTTGACCCAGAGAACGAACTCGTCGGACGCAAGTGCGGCCACCGGCGTTAAGTCTTCAGCCTTGTAAGGGACCTTGGCGCGTACCGGCAACAGGTAGGCGTTGTTGGTGCCGAAAGCGAGCTTGTAGGCGTCGCCCTTGTTGGTGGCGGTGTAGACGAAACCTTCGGCGCCGCCAGCGCTGCCCTTGTTGGTGACGACAACCGGCGCCTTCATCAGCTCGTACTTGCCGATGATCGCCTGGATCGTGCGAGCAAAGATGTCGGTGCCGCCGCCCGGACCGGCGGTGACGACGAACTCAACCGGACGATCGGGCTCGAAGGCCGAAGCCGGGGCGGCAACGCCGAAGGCGGCTGCCATGATGCATGCGATGGAGACGGATTTCTTCATGTCTGGTCCTCCCGTTATGTGGGTTGCGGCGCAAGACCTCCTCCTGCGCCGTATTGCGTGAAAGCGTGCGAAATCAGGCGGCCGCCTCGAGGGCCGCCTTTTTCTTCGCCATGCGCACCGCAAGCAACAGCGCTTCGCGGCTGGCGCCGACGTCAGCGATGCCCTTGCCTGCAATGTCATAGGCAGTGCCATGGGCGGGCGTGCAGAGAGCGAACGGCAGACCACCCATCATGGTCACGCCCTTGTCGAAGCCCATCAGCTTCATCGCGATCTGGCCCTGATCGTGGTACATAGTGAGGACGGCGTTGTAGCCTTCCTTCAACGCCCGACCGAAAACGGTATCGGCCGGAAACGGTCCCGCGACGTTGAAGCCGAGTGACTTCGCCTTCTCGATCGCCGGCTCGATGATATCGATCTCTTCCATGCCGAAGCTGCCGCCGTCGCCGGCATGCGGATTGAGACCGGCAACCGCGATCTTTGCCTCTTCGTACCCAGCTTCCTTGAGGCAGGCCCGGGTCAGTTCGAGCTCGGCGATAATGCCGTCGACCGAGAGATTGTCGGCCACTTCCTTGAGCGGAATATGCGAGGTGACGCGCGCGTTCCAGACCTTCTCAAGGACATTGAACTCGCGGACCTTGCCGGTAAAGCCGAGCACGTCGGCAACGAAACGGATCTCGTCGTCATAACCCGGATAGGCAAAGCGCATGGCCTTCTTGTTGAAAGGCGTGAAGCAGACGGCGTCGGCCTTACCGGCATGTGCCAGCTCCAGCGCCGTGCGGAAGTTGCGGGTCGCAAACGTGCCGCCGGCAAGGGTCGCCTCGCCACGAACGACTTCGGCGGGATCAAGATGCGCGAGATCGACAAAAACGTGACGCGCAGTGCCGGCCTTTTGCAGATCCTCAAGCGTCGACGGCTCGAGGTCGAGCGTCACGCCGGCGGCCTTGGCACCCTCATCCAGAACGCGGCGATCGCCGATGGTTATGATGTGTGCGGCTTCCCGGATGTCGGCGAGCGCCAAGAGCTTTGCCGTGAGTTCCGGGCTGATGCCCGCCGGATCGCCCATGGCGAGCGCAATGACAGGACGCGCGCCGTTACCGGCAGCACCGTTGGTCGTCATGTGAGATGTCCTCCGCTTCATTCTTCGGCTGCCGTCATACGTTATTCAAAATTCTGCATCAAGTCTTTTGTATTCTGTATGCAGCATTTTCTGTTGACGATGGGCGAGCCCATCTCCATGCTTTAATGAGACAGCGCTGATTCAATCGGCGCGGACGAGAACAGACGGTCGACGCCCAGTCGCCAGACGCAGAAGCAAAACAATGAACGAAATCACATCTCTGGAGAGACGGCCGGATGGCGGCCCCGGCCCGATCCGCCGCACGGCGCTACATGACACGCTGGTCAGCCACCTGCGCGACATGATCATCGAAGGCGATCTGTCGCCGGGGACGAGGCTACATGAGGGCCAGCTCGGCGAGCAGCTCGGCGTATCGCGCACGCCATTGCGCGAGGCGATCAAGTATCTGGCGAGTGAAGGTCTGGTGGAGCTCGTCCCGAGCCGTGGCGCCGTCGTCAAGCGCTTCAGCGCCAAGGACGTGCACGACATGCTGACGGTTTTGCAGACGCTGGAGGAACTGGCCGGCAAACTCGCCTGCGAGGCGGCAAGCGATGCCGGCATTGCCGAGGTGCGGGCGCTCCACGACGAAATGGTCCGCCGTTACAAGGCAGGTGACCGGCTGCAATATTACAAGCTCAACCAGCAGATCCATTCGGCAATCGTACAACTCGCGGCCAACGCCGCTCTGGTGGACATGCATGCCGTGTTGCAGACAAGGCTGAAGCGAATCCGCTTCATTGGCCACGAAGGCCCGGAGAAATGGGCCGCGGCCGTGGCCGAGCACGAGGAAATGATCGTGGCGCTCGAGGCGCGCGACAAGGCGAAGCTCTCCGAGGTGCTCGGACGCCACCTGATGAATGCGTGGGAACGGGTGCGCGGCGCCGTGTAGCGCCGCCACTTTCACGCTGGAGAGCCAGCCCGGTCCTCCGACAACCCGCCTGCTTTATCAGAACTTCGAATAGGCGTTTGCCACGGCCTTCACGTTTGCGGCCGCTCCCTGCTTCTGCAGAGTCAAAAGCGCGTCTCGCAGGGCAGGGTTTGCCGTGATGTTCTTGTTTGCCAAGAGGTCTGCAGCTGAAAACGTGGAGAACAGACCACCCAGGCCCGGCAAGCCGCTCCGCCCGGTCAAAGCGCTTGGCAAGCTCTTCGACATGGAATTCAGCTGTGCCATGCTGATGCTCTGCAACGGGATGTTCTTTGTCACGGCGATCGAGCTGATCGCCTTACCAATCCCACCAAACATTCTTCGCTCCTCGTAAGGTCCAGCCCGACGCAAATCCGGGCACGCCGCAACCATTGCGCGTACAACCTTTACAAGATGAGTCGTTTCTAAATTTACATTTTCGCAACTGGCACTTTAGATAAATTTTCGACATCGCTTGGCCCAGTTCGCACACCCGCGGCGTGGACAAGCTCCGACAAAGATGCCGACCGTGCGGGCGGTCAATGAAGACCGCCGACGCCCAGCAGCCGTTCAACCGCGCCATGATCCTTGGCCAGCGCATCCGGAGTTCCGCTCCAGGCGATGCGGCCGCGTTCGAGCACGATCACCTGGTCGGCAAAATCGAGTGCGCTCTGGATGCGCTGCTCGACCAGCAGGATGGTCATGTCGCCGGTCTTCGCCAATTCGGCAAAGGCCTTCATCAGTTCCTCGCAGATGACCGGGGCCAATCCCTCAAGCGGCTCATCAAGCAAAAGGACCGTGGGTCGGCCGAGGATCGAACGCGCCGTCGACAGCATCTGCTGTTCGCCGCCCGAAAGCTGGCTACCAAGATTGCGCCGCCGCTCGTGGAGGCGCGGGAACATCGCATAGGCTTCCTGCAGCGCGCTTTTCGGGCGCCCCTTGAGCCCGACGAACAGATTTTCCTCGACGGTCAACGTCGGAAACACGCAACGCGCCTGCGGCACGAAGCCGAGACCGTGCATGGCGCGAGACGCGCTCGGCAATGCGGTGACGTCGGTACCACCCATGCGAATGCGCCCGTCATAGCGCCGCGTCTGTCCGGCCAGCGTCGCAAGCAGGGTCGTCTTGCCCATGCCATTGCGGCCGAGAACGGCAACGCGTGCACCCGCCGGCACGGCGAAGGACACATTCTCGAGCACACGCGTCGGGCCGTAGCCCGCCGACAGGTTATCCACCTCAAGCGGCGTGGCTGGCATTGGCATAACTCCCCAGATAGGCTTCCCGCACGCGCGGGTCCTTGGTCACATCAGACGGCAAGCCATCGAAAATGATCGCGCCGGCCGCCAGCACCACCACACGCTTGGCAAAGCGGAAGACGAGATCCATGTCGTGCTCGATCATCAAGACGGCGAGATCAGCAGGCAGGTCGGCGAGCGCCTGCTCGATGCGACCGGTATCGCTCTCAGGCACGCCGGCCGCCGGCTCATCAAGCAACAGCACCTTCGGCTTCAGCGCCAGGGCAACGGCTATTTCCAGCAACCTCTGCTGGCCATAGGCGATTTCGCGAACCTTGCGGTGCATCAGGTCCTTGAGACCAAGCTTACCGAGCAGATCGCCAACTTCAGCCATGACATCGGGCATGCCAAGAAAATTGCCGAAGAGCCGACCGGAGCGACCGGAGCGCTGCAGCACGGCAAGTGCCACGTGTTCAGCAGGCGTCATGTCGGCAAACAGCCGCGTCACCTGGAACGAGCGCACCAACCCGCGCCGCACCCGGCCGATCGCATCGACGCCCGTCACGGTCTCGCCGCCGATCAGCACCTGGCCGGAATCCGGCGCAAGATTGCCGGTGACGAGGTTGACGAAGGTGGTCTTGCCGGCACCGTTCGGCCCGATGAGGGCAATGCGGTCGCCGGGCGCCATGCTGAGGCTGACGTCGTTGGTGACGGCAAGGCCTCCGAAGGCGCGCTTCAGGTTGCGGACTTCAAAGATCGGCTGCATCACTGGACCTCCCGACGCCGAGCAAGGAGGGTTGCAGCCGTGCCGTAAATGCCCTTCGGCGCAAACAGCACGACGGCGATCAACAGTGCGCCCACCATCGTCAGCCAATGGAATGGATTGGCGGCCGAAACCACGTCCTCGAAGAACATGAACACGACCGTGCCGGTAAGCGCCCCGAAGAGCGAGCCGGTCCCGCCGAGAACGAGCATCACCAGGCTCTCGGCCGACATCGTGAAGGAGAGGCTGTCGAGGCCAACCACCTGGGTGGAGATCGCATTCAGCGCGCCACCGACGCCGGCGACGGCGCCCGATATCACGTACATCTTGATCAGCGCCAGTTTCGGCGACGCGCCCATCGAACGGATGCGGATCGGATCTTCCTTGATGCCGCGGCAGAGCATGCCGAAGGGCGAGCGCACAATCAACCGCAGCAGCACGAAGACAATGGCGAGCAGCGCCACCCCGAAAACATAGGCCGTGCGACCCCAGAGGTCGAACTCGTAGAGCCCGAAGAGTGCCGTCGGCGCGATGCCGGAGAGACCGTCGCTGCCGCCGGTCCAGGACGACGCCTTGTTGGCGAATTCGTGGAAGAGATGGATCAGCGCAATCGACAGCACCAGCTGCGGCAGGCCATGGGCGCGCAGGATGACGGCGCCACAGATAAGCCCAGCGACCGCGCCGGCGGCGATGCCGAAGGCCAGCATGGCGAGCGGATCGTTGATGCCGTAATGCGCCGAAGCGATGCCCGCGGCATAGGCGCCCGCGCCGAAGAGGGCGGCATGACCGAGCGTCGCCACGCCGCAATAGCCGGTGACGAGGTCGAGCGACAATACCAGCAGGGCTGCAGCAATGATGCGGGTCAGGAGCGCCAGATTATCGGGGAAGAGAAAATAGCCGATCAGCGCCGCAAGCAGAATGACCGCCAGTCCGATGAGGTCGGCGCCTCCAAAGCTGCGCCGCGCGGGAGACGTGGCGATGATGTCGTTTGTCGTGGTCATGGTCATCCCTTGGCCCTCCCAGCAAGTCCGCGTGGGAAGACGCAGATGATTGCGATCACGGCCAGATAGAAGAAGAACTCGCCGAACTCCGGCATCAGATAGCGGCCCGTCGTATCGATCGCTCCAAGCAGCAGGCACGCGATCAGCGCGCCAGGGATCGAGCCGGCACCGCCGACGGAGACGACGACCAGGAAGGTCACCATGTAGCGCAGCGCGTAGTAGGGCTCGACCGGCAGCAGTTCGGCGCCGACGACACCACCGAAGGCGGCAAGCCCGACGGCAACGGCGAAGCTCACGGCATAGACGATCTCGGTGCGCACCCCGAGAGCCGCCGCCATCGCCGCATTGTCGACGGAGGCACGCAGTTTTACGCCAAAGGCGGTTCGTTCGATCGCGTACCAAAGGCAGGCGGCAACCGCGAGACCGCAGACGATCGCAAAGAGGCGGTGGGTGGCGATCGCCCGAAAGCCAAGATCGACCGATCCCTGCAATTCACCTGGCAGCGGCACGGTCTTCAGCGTCGGGCCGAAGACGTAGTTGGCAATGCCGATGATGCAGAAGGTGATGCCGATGGTCATCAGCACCTGGGTCAGTTCCGGAGCGCCGTAGATCCGACGGTAGAGCAATCGCTCGATCGGCACGGCGATGACCACTGTCCCAAAGACGGCAAGAAGCACGGCGAAGCCGTAGCCAAGGCCGAGGTCGCGTGCGGCATAGGACGCGATGTAGCCGCCGATCATGGCAAAGGCGCCATGGGCAAGATTGACCACACGCATCAGGCCCATGGTGACCGATAGGCCGATGGAGATGACGAACAGCACCATGCCATAGGCAAGGGCGTCGATCGCAATGCTGAGGACGGTTTGCATGGGGCTATCCGTTGCCCTTTCTTCTATATCCGCTGCGCCGGAATCGGAGCGCACTGTCAATCCGGCATCGTGTCCCGGCGCGCCAGCGTTCGTCACGCCGCACCCGGAATCGGTTGCGCTCAGCTGTGCGGCCGATCGGTGCATCGCCGGCGTGAGGCGGGCGCGGAGGCGCCCGCCGACATCCCTTTATTTCAGAGCAGCAAGACCAGGATCACCCTGTTTCTCGAAGGTCTGGATTTCCTTGTTGTAGTAGGTGCCGTCATCGGCCTTGGCGACTTCACGCAGATAGATGTTCTGGGTGATGTGGCGCGATTCCGGATCGATGATCACCGGACCGCGCGGACTTGTCCAGGCAAGGCCCTTCACCGCGTCGACCGCCTTGGCCGCATCCTGTTCGCCGCCGGTCGCTTCGATCATCTTGTAGATCACATGCATGCCATCATAGGCACCGACCGAGGGGAAGGATAGTTCGGCCGGGTTGCCGATTGCCTTGCCGGCTGCCTCGACGAAGGCCTTGTTTTCCGGCGAGTCGTGCGAAACCGCATAGTGGAATGTCGTCTGGATACCGAGCGCCGCCTCGCCGAGTGCCGGCAGGTCGGACTCCTGCGTCAGGTCGCCGGGTGCGAAGAACTTGATGCCACCGTCCTTCAGGCCGTTTTCCTTGAAGGCCTTGACGAAGCCGAGCGTCGTCGGGCCGGACGGCAGGAAGGCAAAGACGCCCTCGGCACCGGAATCCTTGATGCGCTGCATGATCGGCGAGAAGTCGTTGGTGGCAAGCGGCATGCGGATCGCTTCGACCACCTGACCGCCAGCCGCTTCAAAGCCTGCCTTGAAGGCGTTCTCGGCATCGACGCCCGGCCCGTAATCGCTGACAACGGAGATGACCTTGGAAACGCCGGCGTCCTTGGCAACCTTGGCGATCGGCGTCGAGGTCTGCCAGGTGGTAAACGAGGTGCGCACGACCAGTGGGCTCTTGGTGACGATCGCTGAGGTTGCCGCGTTCATGATGACCAGCGGCACATTCGCCTGAGTCAGAAGCGGCGTCACTGCCATGGCGTCCGGTGTGAAATAGAAGCCGGCGAGATACTGCACGCCTTCCTTGACCACCAGTTCCTGCGCCAGAGCCTTCGCCTGGGCCGGATCCGCCTGCGGCACGTCGCGATAGATGATCTCGATGTCGTCGTCGCCAACCTTGGCGCCGTTCAACGCCATATAGGCGTCGATACCCGCCTTGAAGTTCTTGCCCTGCAACGCGAAGGGGCCGGAGAACGGCCCGACAACACCGACCTTGATCGTGTCGGCATAGGCCGCGCTGCTCATCGCCAAGGCCGCAACCGCGGCCAGGATCATCCGTTTCATTTTTCCTCCCTGAGATGCCACCCACTCCCGATGCGGCATCGTTCCTGCAAACCGAGTTGATTTGATCATTGTCAGCTTGCCATGCCAAACGGTGATGTAAAAATGAATAATGGGGTGGAAATCATAATTTCAGGGTTATGAATTTGCCGTCGGCCCCTGCCGCCGGCCTGCGGCGAGCGCGACGCCTCTCGCAAGAAATGCCGTCACACTTGTTACTCCCGCCCTTCGACCAGCGGTGTCAATCTGTCTCCGACTGACAACCGGCGGAGGCCGACGGATGGGGTTCACCCTCCTGACGCCAGGTTCGCCTGCACGAGGAGAGGCCAAGCCATGAGCAATAGCAAGCAGAACGCACGAACGAACGAACGACCCGCCATGCACACGCCACCGATCGTGACGGCGCAAGCATGGGAGGCGGCACGCCAGGAGATGCTGGTGAAGGAAAAGGCCCACACCCGTGCGCGCGACGCGCTCGCTGCCGAGCGCCGGCGCATGCCGTGGATGGCGGTGACCAAGGATTATGTGTTCGAGGGGCCGGAAGGAAAGATGAGCCTTGTCGATCTGTTCGCCGGCCGGCGTCAGTTGATCGTCTACCGCGCCTTTTTCGAACCGGGGGTCTTCGGCTGGCCCGACCACGCCTGCCGGGGTTGTTCCATGGTCGCCGACCAGGTCGCCCATCTCTCTCATCTCAACGCCCGCGACACCACCCTCGTCTTCGTTTCGCGCGCGCCGCAGGCCGATATCATCAGGCTGAAGGCGCGAATGGGCTGGACCATGCCGTGGTACACCATCACCGACAGCTTCGACCTCGATTTCGGCGTCGACGAATGGCACGGGCACAACGTGTTTTATCGTGACGACGACCTTCTGTTCCGCACCTACTTCGTCAACAACCGCGGCGACGAACAGATGGGAGGCACGTGGAACTACCTCGACATCACCCCGCTTGGCCGGCAGGAGGTCTGGGAGGTATCTCCCGAAGGCTATCCGCAAAGCCCGGCCTACAAGTGGTGGAACTGGAACGACAGCTATGTCGATGGGGCTGCACCCGACAAGAAATGGGTCGCGGTATCGGATGCCGGAGAAGCAGCGATGCACAGCCATGACACGGACCCGAAGCCGTGAGCATCGCGGGCCAGCCGGAAGAGTACGTTGTGCGGGGAGCGCGCAGCACGCCTATCCGAAGGGCGGCCGCATTGCTCTCCCTCGTAGCGGCGCCCACATTCGCCCTGATGGCGCTCCTTTGCAGCGCCTGGGGCGGCGGCCCGGATCAACTGTTGTGCGCCGTCGAGCCGGAAACGGTTATCGGCGACATGGTCACCATGTATCTCCTGATGGGCATCCTCCACCTCCCGCCCTGGCTGAGGTTGATCGACCTCACCAGGGGCTGGGAGGCTACGCGGGACCGCCACGCCCCCGATACAGAGCAAGGGTAGGATGGCGAGGGCGCCGCCATTCATCATCCGGCGCCCTCTTTGCAGAACACTCAAAAAGTGTGGAAACGCTCCAGCATGTATGTCGCTGATATCGGCAAATGGGCATGCTGGCCGAGTCTGGGAGCGAGCAGATTCTCAGCGTGAAGTAAGGAACGGTCCACTTGAGTGCGCAGCCTTTCAGACAATTGCGTCGAGAAAAGCTGTGTCGACGCTGTTTGAGTGCGATCGCTCCCCGTTGGTCAATACAGCGAATCGGGAAAATGACCTTGAGTCCTGCCACGCCTCAACCCAAGCCTGCCCCATCCAGACGCCGCCGGCTGTCATGGATGGTGGCCATTCTCTTCGGCGTTACAGCCCTTGCAACCTCTCTCCATTTTCTGGCCGTTCCGGAAAACACGCCCACGGAACTCGCGGCGATCGGTCCGACCGAAATCGACGCTGACGCGTCCGTGACGGGCGCGCCGAATTTCGAGATCCTGTTCAGCGATGGCGATCGCGGACTGATGGTTTACGAGGGTTACGTCTATGTCGTTCGCCTCGGCGACAAATTGCCGAATGGCAAGCGCACGATCGGTTTCCAAAAACGGGACGGAAACTGGGCGGTGGTGACACTTTGAGGGCTTCGGCGCTCCTCGAATTGTGGATGTTAACTCTTTGTTAACGCTGGCCTGCGAGGCCGCAAGAACCCCCATTTAGCCACGGTTGCCACCCAGGGCGAACTGGCGCAACTCTTTGTTAAAGAGTCGTGAATCAGTGCTTTGGATGGTGCAGAATGATTAACAAGAAACTACAGGAAGATCTGGTAGAGTTCGATGACAGCCCTGCGCTCGAAGACCGTGCAATGATGAGCGAGCGCGCCGTCCAGGGCATCCCCCTGGCGATCGAGGCGGTGATCGGTCGGACAAGGCTGACGGTCTCGCAAATCTCGAAACTCCATCAGAACGATACGATCCACCTCGACCGCAATTTTGGCGAACCGGTCGACCTCAAGGTCAATGGCATGGTGATCGGCAGGGGCGAAATCGTCTTTGATGAATCCAGCAACGCGGTCGGCATCAAGATCATCGAGATAACGCCAATCGTGCAGCGCTAGGGCGTCAACAGTGCCTATGGCCGTTGGCTGGCATCGGCACCGATGCTTGCCTGCTGCCAGACCCTTGGCTTCATCCTTCGTGAGGGCTATGTCGATAGCGCGATATCCTGCCCGCTCCGCTCATGAACGGTGCGAAAGTGACAGGATCCAAGACGGGAGGAGCCTCGAAATGCAGATCGACGGAAAAGTCTTTATCGTGACCGGCGGAGGGTCGGGTCTCGGTGCGGCGGTCGCGCGGCAGTTGCATGGTCAAGGCGCGCGCGTCGTCCTTGCCGATATCAACGCGGAAGCCGGCGAGACGACGGCACTTGACCTCGGCAGCAACGCCATCTTCCAGAAGACGGATGTCACGAGCGAGGCAGATGGTTCTGCCGCGGTCGCCGCGGCGCTCGACCGCTTCGGACACCTTCACGGGCTGGTCAACTGCGCCGGCATCGCGCCGGGGGAAAAGGTGCTCGGCCGTGACGGCCCGCACCGGCTGGAGAGCTTCTCGCGCGCGATCGGCATCAACCTGGTCGGCACCTTCAACATGGTCAGGCTGGCGGCCGAGGCGATGCAGAGGGAAGAACCCGGCGAGGACGGTGAGCGCGGCGTCATCGTCAACACCGCATCGGTCGCCGCTTTCGACGGCCAGATCGGTCAGGCAGCCTATGCGGCTTCCAAAGGCGGCGTCGTCGCAATGACGCTGCCAATCGCTCGCGAACTCGCCCGCCATGGCATCCGTGTGGTCGCCATCGCCCCCGGCATCTTCGAAACGCCGATGATGGCCGGCATGCCGCAGGAAGTGCAGGACTCGCTTGGCAAGAGCGTGCCCTTCCCGCAGCGCCTCGGCAAACCGGAGGAGTTTGCTGCCCTTGTTCGCCACATCTGTGAGAACCGTATGCTGAACGGCGAAGTTATCCGCCTCGACGGCGCGCTGCGCATGGGCGCGCGCTGACGGGACGGCAGTGCCTCGCTTGTCGCGGGGCCTGCAAGTCACGCAACCTTCCTGACGACATAGGCGCAACGACGCGCGCCGGCGAGAATATGTTCGGCGCGCTCGACCTCGACATCCGGGCCAAGCACGTCCCGGAACACGCTCAACTCGGCGCGACAAAACCCTTGGCAACTCGTCGCCGCGGCGCAAATCGGGCAGTGGTTCTCGACAAACAGCAGCGTGCCGTCGCCCGGATCCTCGCAGGCCGCCATGTAGCCTTCCTGCGATCGCAAGCGCATGAGCATCTCCACGCGTTGACGCAAACCGTCCATGCCGGCCATCGCTGCGCGATAATGTTGCCGGGTCTCGTCCTCGCGCGCGGCGATCAACCGGTCGATCGCCTCGTTTCCAAGGGTCTCACGGATCGTGCGTAGGAGTTGGACGGTGAGTTCCGCATGCGTATCGGGAAACTCGGCGTGAGCAAGGGCCGTCAGGCCCCAGAACTGCGACGGACGGCCAACGCCCTTTGCCTCCGACCATGACGCAACGAGACCATCCTCGGCAAGCCGGACAAGCTGCTGGCGCACCGCTTCGCCGGTAGTCGCAAGACGCTTCCCAAGTGCCGCAGCCGTCTGTGGTCCATGCAACTTCAACGCAAGCATGATGCGCTCGCCTGGCGTGCGGCCGCTACTCTGCTCATGATTTAACAAGGGATTGCTTGACATATTCCTGCGCGCAGATTTAAAAAGAATTGTCTTGCTAAATACACGATTGGCAGTTCGGGCACAAGTGAACCGCCAACCGTGCACCGACCGCAGAGGATTTTGATCATGGCCTTTGAACTTCCCGTCCTTCCCTATGCACCAAGCGCGCTCGCTGAAAACGGCATGAGCGCCGAAACGATCGAGTTCCACCACGGCAAGCATCACCAGGCCTATGTCACAGCACTGAACGGCTTCGTCGAAAAGGATGCTTCGCTAGCCGGTCTGTCGCTGGAGGAGATCATTCGCCACAGCCACGGCAAGGCGGAACTGGCGCCGGTGTTCAACAATGCCGGCCAGCATTGGAACCACATTCTGTTCTGGAACAACCTCTCGCCAAAGGGCGGCCAGATCCCTGGCGCGCTCGAGACGAAGCTTGTCGAGGACTTCGGCAGCATCGCCGGCTTCAAGGATGCTTTCAAGGTGGCGGCCACCGGTCAGTTCGGCTCCGGCTGGGCCTGGCTCGTGCTCGGTCCCGATGGCAAACTGAAGGTAACCAAGACGGCCAACGGCTCCAATCCGGTCGCGACGAACGAGGGCAAGGCCCTGCTCGGCCTCGATGTCTGGGAACACGCCTACTACATCGACTACCGCAACCGCCGGCCGGATTATGCCTCGAACTTCCTCGACAAGCTCGCCAACTATGAGTTTGCCGAAGCGGAGCTGAAGGCCGCCTGACTGCCGGTGTCGCTCTGGACCGACGGAGATCGAAAGCCAGACCATCCCGCGCGCAACTGCAACGCCCCGGCACCCCGCCACAGCGTCGGGTCGTTGCAACCCCGTGGCGCATTCCCCGCCGCCACGGGCTCGCCCTTCGCAGGAATGACCCATGCGCCAGACACCTTCCTTATCCGTCGCTATCGACGCCCATGCCGATCTGGCCGTTTCCAAGCAGGAATTCGCCGACACCCTGTCGCATCTCGCCGCCACGGTCTGCGTGGTGAGCGCCGGCAGCGGCGCCGACAACCTTGGCCGGACCGTGACTGCAATGTTCTCGCTGTCCGCCAATCCGCCGTCAGTCGTCATCTCGATCAAGGCCGACAGTCCGCTGGCAGCGCTGATTGCCACCGAGGAAGGCTTCTCTCTCGCCATGCTGGCGCAAGGGCAGGACCTGATCGCCAATGCCTTCGCCGGCAAGATCGAAGCGTCCAAGCGTTTTCTCGTCGGCGTCTGGGCCGACTGGCCGAGTCGACGCCCGAAGTTGCTCGGCGCTGCCGCGACGCTCGACTGCGTCTTGGGCGCGGCCATGCAGCTCGGCGACCATACCCTGTTCGTGGGAACAATTGTCGCATCCGAGACGTCAGCGCATGCTGCCCCCTTGATCTGGAGCCGCCGACGGTATCAGTCTCTCGACAAAGCGAAATCGCTTCCGGCGCCGTCAGCACATGGCCAACAGGCCCTTCCGTCCACCAAGCCCGCTGCCTGAGCCGGTGATGACATAGGAGGAACGCCAGCCATGCGGCAAGTTCTCGAGAAGCTTTTGCTGGAGGGGAAGGACGACCCCCTGCTGCGCTTCACACTGGCGAACGCCTGCCTGCAAGACGGCGAAGGCGAAACCGCGCTCGCCCACGTGCAGCGCGCGATTGCCCTCAATCCGGACTACTCGGCCGCGTGGAAACTGCGTGGTGCCATCCTGCACAAGCTGGGACGGTTCGAAGAGGCACTTCAGGTGTGGCGGGAAGGCCGGACGGTCGCGGAACGCAAGGGCGACCTGCAGGCGGCGCGCGAGATCGGGGTCTTCGTGAAGCGGCTGGAGCGTCAGTGCACCGCCGCAAACCACAACAAATGAGGCACGGATATCGGGCCCGGCCTGAAGAGGCCGAGCCCTTGATGTTGCTGCTGCCCGGCAATTCACTTGAACATCGATGGCAGCCACAGCGAAAGCGCCGGAATGTAGGTGACCGCCATCAGCACCGCGATGCTCGCGCCGAAGAACGGCCAGATGGTCCGCATCGCCTCGCGAATGGTGATCCCTCCGACAGCACAGCCGACGAACAGCACCGTTCCGACGGGTGGCGTATTGAGGCCGATGCCGGCATTCAGGATCATAACCACGCCGAAGTGCACGGGATCGATGCCGAAGGCTTTCACGACAGGCAGAAGCACCGGCGTGCAGATGATCACCATCGGCGCCATGTCCATGAAGGTGCCGAGGATCAACAGGATGATGTTGATCACGAGCAGCACGATGATCGGATTTTCCGAGATCGCGCCGATCGCGCCGATCATCAGCGCCTGCACCTGCAGGAACGCCATCAGCCAGCCGAAGGACGCGGCCATGCCGATCACGAGCAGAACCATGGCCGTGGTGCGCACCGCCCCCATGACCGCCTCGACGAAGCCTGACCAATCCAGTTCGCGATAGACGAGCATGGCAACCAGGAAGGCATAGAGAACGGCGATGCAGGAGCTTTCGGTGGCGGTGAAGACGCCGGAGCGCACGCCGCCGAAGATGATGCCGATCAGCACGATGCCCGGAAACGACGCGAGCAGGTAGTAAAAGACCTTGGAAAAGCCCGGAAACGGCTCCGCCGGGTAGCCACGGCGCCTTGCGACCACGTAAGCCGTCACCATCAGCGCCAACGCCAGAAGCAGACCAGGAATGATCCCTGCCGTGAAGAGATCGGCGACCGAGACATTACCGCCGGCGGCGATCGAATAGAGGATCATGTTGTGTGACGGCGGCACCATGAGCGCGATGATCGCCGCATTGACCGTGACGTTGACGGCATAGTCGCGGTCATAGCCGCGCTTGGCCATCTGTGGGATCATCAGGCCGCCAACCGCCGAGGCGTCGGCGACCGCCGAGCCGGAGATGCCACCAAAGAGTGTCGAGGCGACGATATTGACCTGCCCGAGCCCGCCGCGCAGATGACCGACAAGGCCGGCGGCAAAGCGGATGAGACGGTTGGCAATGCCTCCTCGCACCATCAGGTCGCCAGCAAAGATGAAGAACGGGATGGCCATCATGGCAAAGACGTTCATGCCGGAGTTCAACTGCTGAAACACCACCACCGGCGGCAGGCCCAGATAGAGAACGGTCGCGAACGATGCGATGCCAAGGCAAAACGCGATCGGCGTGCCAATCAGCATCAGCAGGGTGAAGACCCCGAAAAGGACAGTGTAAGCCATTCAGGCCATCTCCCGCACGACGACATCGGCAGCGACGTCGACACCTAGAACCAGATCAATGAAACGCTCGGCGGCAAACAGGGCGATCATGGCGCCACCGACGATCAGCGGGAAAAAGTCGACACCACCCGGCCATCCGAGAACCGGAATGGTGGCGGTCCAGGTACCGATGCACAGGAGCAGGCCATAATAGGCCATGGACGCGCCGAAGATGATGATCAGGCCGAGGCTCGTGAGATCCATCGCAAGCTGCACCGTGGGCTTCATCACGTGGCGGACGACGTCGAGACCGAGATGCACGCTTTCGCGCACGCCGACGGCCGCCCCAAGCATGATGAACCAGGCCATGAGATGGAGCGATAGCGGCTCAGACCAGCTTGGCGAATCGTTCAAGACGTAGCGCGCAAAGACCTGCCAGCCGACGATCAGCGTCATGGCAACCATGCCGGTGCCAGCGACATAGAGCGACGCGCGGCTCAGCGCCCCGAGAAATGGGCGTATCGCCCGCATGAAATGACGCATTTGTCTTCCTCCTCTGCCAAAACGGTCGGGCCGACAGTCGTGAAGGCCGGCTCCAATCCTGGAGCCGGCCTTCACCTGTCATCACTTGACCGCTTTCACCCGTTCGAGGAGGTCCTTCAGCTTCGGGTCGCTGACGAACTTGTCGTAGACCGGCCCCATGGCGGCTGCGAACTCTTCCTTGTTGACCTTGATGACGTTCGAGCCAGCGGCGCGAACCTTCTCTTCCGAGACTTTTTCGCGCGCGCTCCACAGTTCGCGCATCTTGCCAACGGAATCCTTCGCCGCCTGACGGATCAGGGCCTGGTCATCAGGGGAAAGCTTGTCCCAGCTCATCTTGGAGATCACCAGGATTTCCGGATTGAGCGAGTGTTCGGTCAGCGAATAGTTCTTGGCCACTTCGAAGTGCCGTGCAGACTCGTAGGACGGCCAGTTGTTTTCGGCGCCATCGACGACACCGGTCTCAAGCGAGGAATAGACCTCGCCCATCGGCATCGGCGTCGGGTTGGCGCCGAAGGCCTGCATCATCGCGATCCAGAGGTCGGATTGCTGCACGCGGATCTTCAGGCCCTGGAGATCGGCCAGATTCTCGATCGGCTTCTTGGTGGTGTAGAAGGAGCGCGCACCGGAATCGTAGAAGGCAAGCCCGACCAGGCCGTGTGGCTCGAAGGCGGCCAGGACCTCCTCACCGATCGGACCGTCGACGGTGTGGTGCATGTGCTCGGTCGAGCGGAACAGGAACGGCATGCCAAGGACCATCGTCTCCTTGACGAGGTTGTTGAACGGCGCGGCGTTAACGCGGTTCATGTCGATGACGCCGAAGCGGGTCTGCTCGATCGTGTCCTTCTCGCCCCCCAGCACGCCGTTGTTCATGACCTCGATCTTGATGCGGCCATTGCTGCGCTCGGACAGCAACTGTCCCATGTATTTGACCGCTTCGACCGTCGGATAGCCGTCCGGATGGATGTCAGCCGAACGCAGGGTGATCTCCTGCGCCTGCGCCGCTGTACCGGCAAGCGCCAGCCCCATTGCGACGCAAAGCATGCCTGCAATTTTCTTCATGTTTTCCTCCTCCACTGATCGTTCTTCGGCCTCTCCCAAGGCCGCGTTGTGCCCGTCCGGGCCGGCATGCGAATTCCTTATGTCTCTGGATCCGGCGAGAGGCCTCGCAACTCCCACCGCGGCTCGAAGTCACGCCGCGGCCAGCGCCGGCAGTTTGAACAGGCGTTCCGGGTTTTCGACGAGAGCCAGATGCCGCGCCCGCTCCCCTGGCAACCAGCCAAGCACGAGATCGGCGAGCCGCGCGTCATCGGGATAGTCTTCCGTCGTTCTGATCATGTTGTGAGGCCAGTTGCTGCCCCAGACGATGCGTTCCGGGGCGTGCTCGGCGATCTGTCGCGAAACGGCGGCCACATCCTCATAGGGCCATCCGTCCCGCGAACTCTCGTAAACACCGGCAAACTTGAACCAGACGTTGCCTCGATCGATCAGCTTCAACAGCGCTGCGAGCTCCGGCCCATCCGGATCAACGCCTGCGAAGAACTTGCCATGGTGGTCAAGCACCCAACGCGACTTGACGCGCTCCAGCCGTGACAGATGATCGAGCAGCCGGTTGCCGTCGAACTGAACGGCGATCATCCAGTCGGCGGCATGCGCCCGCGCGTCGACGGCCTCGAGCGCGTCGAGCCTCACAGCACCGCCGGGCAGGTCCATGATCCGCGCTCCGACCACGCCCGCCTTGGATAGCCGCTGCAATTCCGCATCCGAGGTGGTGTCGTCAATGACCACAACACCACGCGCCACGTCGCCCATTTCGGCAAGGCAGGCGAGCGTGTTGGCGTTGTCCTTCTGGTGGGCGTTGCCTTGGGTGATGATCACGCGATCGACGCCGAGCCATTCCAGCACCTTGCGATAGGCGCCGGCATCCGGCAGCGGATCGGCCGGCAGGGGCGGGCCACCGGGAAGCGACGGGAAGCCGGGCAGATACATATGCATCTGCGCATCGACCGCCCCCTTCGGCAGGCGGATTTCAGGTGCCCGGCCGCAGAGGGTACGCTCGATCATTTCGAGATCTCCGGCATCTTGAACTCGGCGAGCGCGTCGCGATTGATCTCGATGCCGAGACCGGGCGCATCAGGAATGGCGACGCTACCGTTGATGGCCTCGATCGGCGCTTTCAACACGGCCTGGCGGAACGGGTTTTCCGTGCGATCGAACTCCATGATCGGCTCGATCGGGTTCACCCGCACCGGATCCGGCGTCATCGCCGCCATGAATTGCAGTGCTGCAGCAAGGTGCACGCCGGTGCCCCAGACATGCGGGACGATGCGAACGCCATGCAGCGTCGCAAGGCTTGCGATCTTCGCCATTTCGGAAAAGCCGCCGCAGCCGCAAAGATCGGGCTGCAGGATGTCGACGGCGCGGTTCTCGATCGCCGGCCACATGCCGTATCGGCTGTGCCAGGTCTCGCCGCCGGCAACCGGGATCGGTTGCCCGGCCCTGACTTCGCGATAGGCAGAAAGCTGCTCCGGCACCACCGGCTCCTCGAACCAGTCGATATCGTAGTCCGCCGCCGCCTTGCCGAGCCGGATCGCTTCGGTGACGGTATAGCCGTGATTGGCGTCGATCATCAGCCGCATCTCGTCGCCGATCGCCTCACGCACGGCGCGGATGACAAGCAGGTCTTCGTCGATGCCAAAGCCGATCTTGATCTTGCAGGCGTGAAAGCCTTGCGCCCGGCGCTCCGCCATCTCCATCGCATTGTCGGAAACGCGGTCGACGCCATCACGCTTGAAACTGCCGGTCGCATAGGCGCGCACACTGTCGCGCCAGCGGCCGCCGAGCAACATCGAAACCGACGCACCGTAGTGTTTGCCCTTGATATCCCAGAGCGCGATGTCGATGCCGGAAAGGGCGGTAATCGCGAGGCCGCGCTGGCCCTGGTCGCGCAGCGCATTGTAGAGGATTGCCCAGAGCTTTTCCGTTTGGCGCGGATCCTGGCCGATCAGCCAGGGAGAATAGGCCGCGACCACCGCCGCATTCGGCCCCGCCGGGCCGAGGCATTCCCCCCAACCGACCGTCCCGTCGTCGCATTCGATCTCGACCAGCACATGCGCGCGACGGTCGAAGCGCATCGAGGCGCTTTCGAACGGCACCGCCAGCCGATGCTCGAGGAGGTGGGTGCGGACGGCAACGATCTTCATTGGTCTTATTTCTCCCCGCTCACGCTTTGCGCTTGTGGCTGCCGATGAGCGCGTCGAGCATCTCGACCTCGGCGCCCGTCAGGTCCGTGAGCGGGCTGCGCACCGGACCGGCCTTGAAGCCCTGCAGCCGCACGCCGGCCTTGATCGCCGACACTGCATAGCCTTTGGCCCGGTTGCGGATCGCCATGAACGGATAGAAGAAGTCGTTGAGAATACGCTCGCAGGTGGCACGATCGCCGCCGCGAAGGGCCGCGTAGAATTCGTTGGCAAGGCCAGGCACGAAGTTGAAGACGGCAGACGAATAGGTGGTGAAGCCGGCGCCGAGATAGGCCTCGGCAAACAGTTCCGCCGTCGGCATGCCGCCGAGATACATCAGCCGGTCGCCCATCTTGGCGGTAACCTGGCGCACGAGGCCGATATCGCCGGTGCCGTCCTTGAAGCCGGTCAGGTTCGGGCATTCGTCGCAAAGCCGGGCGAGCGTGTCGGCCTGCAGCACCGCGTTGTCGCGGTTGTAGACCATGACGCCGATGCCGACCGACTGGCAGATCTTCTTCACATGGTGGTAGAGGCCTTCCTGCGGCGCGTCGATCAGATAGTGCGGCAGAAGCAGGATGCCATCCGCGCCGACCTTTTCGACCGAGCGGGCGATATCGATGGCGATCTCGGTCCCGTAGCCGCAGCCCGATACGATGGCCGTATCGCCGGCGACTTCCTTGGCGGCTCGGACGATGCCGGGAATTTCATCCGGCTTCAGCGAGAAGAACTCACCGGTCCCGCCGGCCGCAAACAGCACCGGCGCCTTGTAGCCGGCCAACCATTCGACATGCGCCTTGTAGCTCTCCGGCGCGAAGCGGCCTTCGGCATCGAAATGCGTCACCGGGAAGGAAAGCAGGCCCGATCCAAGCGCGGCCTTGATCTGCTCAGGCGTCATTTCGTGCAAGCCCTCCCTCAAACTCGATGCTCATTACTAAGCAAGTCGTCATGCGCATGTCAATAGCTCATAATACATGTTGTAATACAACGTCAGAAAGCACGCCTTAGAGGCTGCATTTTGCGGCATTTGCGCGTCTCCGTGGAAACCACGAACGGTCGCACTGCGAGCGGTCACCGTTTCGCCTAGCGCGTCTTGCGTCTTAGACATAATATATGTTAGCGATCATTGTATGATGTGACTGACCTCCGCCCGGATTCCATCGGTGCGACGTCAGGTCTTCCAGGGGGAACGAGAATGAAGCGACTTCTGATCACCGGCGCGGCGGGCCAACTCGGCCGGGTGATGCGCAAGCGGCTCGCACCGCTGGCGACGACGATCCGGCTGAGCGACCGTTCGCCGATCGACCCGCCTGACACCAATGAAGAGTGCGTTCAATGTGACCTCGCCGATGCGGCGGCCGTTCATGAACTCGTGGCCGGCTGCGATGCGATCGTGCATCTTGGCGGCATATCGGTCGAACGTCCGTTCTCCGAAATCGTCGGCGGCAATATTGTCGGGCTCTACAATCTCTATGAAGCGGCGCGCGCCAACGGCCACCCGCGCATTCTGTTTGCCAGCACCAACCACACGATCGGCTTCTATCCGCAAAACGAACGGCTTGGACCGGAAGCCCCGTACCGACCCGACGGTCTTTACGGTGTCTCCAAGTGCTTCGGTGAAGCGCTCGCCCGCATGTACTTCGAAAAATTCGGCCAGGAGACCGCGATGGTGCGCATCGGCTCCTGCACGCCCGAACCGGTCAACTACCGCATGCTCTCCACGTGGCTTTCGCACGACGACTTCGTCGCCCTGACCAAAACGGTGTTTCGGGTCCCGGTTCTCGGCTGCCCGGTCATCTGGGGAGCCTCCGCCAACACCGCAGGCTGGTGGGACAATTCCCACCTGGGCTGGCTCGGCTGGCGACCGAAAGACAATGCGGAGGTCTTCCGCGCGAAGATTGCGGCCAACACCCCGAAACCAGACCCGAGCGACTCGCTGGTACGTTTTCAGGGCGGAGCCTTCGTCGACGACCCCATCTTCACGGATTGACCACATCGGCACGCGCCTTGCCTGCGGATTGTACTATTGACCGGCAATGGCGTATCCAGAAGCCACCCCAGTTCCAGAAACGGCCATATCCATGACGAACGCGACCGCATCCGATACCACCGCTCCGCAAGGCAAGACGCTGGTCGCCAAGATGACGGATGCGCTGAGCAGCCAGATAGCCGCTGGACATTACAAGCCGGGCGACCGCCTGCCTTCGGAAGCACAACTGACCCAGGAGTTCGGCGTCAGCCGCACCGTGGTGCGCGAGGCGATCGCCGCCTTGCGCTCCGGAGGGCTTGTCGAGGCGAGACACGGCATCGGCGTTTTCGTGCTGGAACCCGCGCCTACGGAGCGGCACCCGTTTCATGGCGTCGACCTCGCGCGCGTCTCGTCCCTGATCGAAATGCTGGAACTTCGAACCGCGGTCGAAGGGGACGCCGCTGCGCTCGCCGCCCTTCGCCGTTCGCCGGCACAGGAAGAAAAGATCGCCGAGGCGTTCGACACCTTCTGCGCGAGTGCCGCCGAGGGGCGGCCGACGGCAGAAGCCGATTTCAACTTTCACCTTGCCATTGCCGAGGCGACCAACAATCCGCGTTTCAGCGAGTTCCTGAAGATGCTGGGTCCGGCGCTCATTCCCCGCCGCGCGGTTTCGGAAACCGGTGAAGAAACCGTACTGGCAAGCGCCGATCTCACCCGGCTGGTATCCGAACACGAGGCGATCCTGATCGCGATCCAGGATGGAAATGAGGAGCAGGCACGCATCGCCATGCGCCAACACCTCAAGAACAGCCAGATCCGCTACCGATCCATGTTGCGCGCAACGCGCTGATCGACCGCGGCGCAAGAGAAGCGCGTTCCTTGCGCCCCTGGAAGGCGAAGCTTCCGGGGGCCATTACACCAGGCATGGCGGCAAAGAGTGGATGTCAGAGGCTGCCGAGCCGACGGATGTTGCTTGCAAGCTCGGCCGCCAGGCGCAGTGCCGCAGCCGTTGCGCCGGCCATCTGCGGCATGATCAGCCATTCGAGTGTCCAGGCGGCACCGGAGCGCTCCTGCTCATGCACCAATGCGTGGTGCATGCCGGAAAGCTGGGTGGCGTTGAAGCGGGCCAGCGAGACCAGGACTTCGGCGGCGACCGGGTTCTGCTTGTGCGGCATCGCCGAGGAACCGCCACCGCCGGCAAGCTCGATCTCGTCGCCGAGCTGCGCCATCAGCGCGATGTCCTGGCCGAACTTGCCAAGGCTGCCGGTGACGAGCGACAGAGCATTGGCAAAGTCGGCCACCTCGGAACGCTGGCTGTGCCATTGCGGAAAATCGGCGAGCTCCAGCTCTTCGGCAAGCGTGGCGCGCACGTCGTCTGCCCTGTCCTTCAGCTTCTCGAGCGTTCCGGCCGCTCCTCCGAACTGGACGGCGAAGAGATCGCGGTCCATCGCCTCGAGCCGATCCTTGTGATCGAGCAACGGCTCGATCCAGCTGCGCAGCCGATCGGACACGGTGATCGGGATTGCCGCCTGCATGCGGGTGCGCCCGGTCAGCGACCAATCGCCCCACGCACCATCACACTCCTCGAGCACGGCGACGACATTGCCGAGGCGCACGGCAAACAGTTCGGCGACCGCCTTCATCCTGAGCATCAGGCTGGTATCGATGACGTCCTGGCTGGTAGCGCCGTAGTGCACGTATTGCTGAGCCTCGCCGCCGACAGAAGCGCGCAGTTGGCGAACGAGATCTGGCACGACCACGCCGTCTACGCCCATGGCACGCTTGAGCGCAATGACGTCGGGCGAGAACGCCCGGCACGCCTCGGTAATTCGGTTGGCCGCACTTTCCGGAATGACGCCGTGGATCGCTTCGGCGCGCGCGAGCGCCGCCTCGAAGGCCAGCATCGCATGAATATCGGCTGAGGCCGAGAATTCGGCGGCGACAGCCTCGTCACCCAACAGCCCGGACAGATAGGGATGATCGAAGGCGGAATAGGTCATGGTTCCCCCGTTGCTTCTAGCCGATACCGGCTTTGCCGAACGAAATGCCACCTCTCGCTGGAACGGAGCCGGCCTTGTCCGACGTCCGCATCCAGACGTGACACTCCTGTTCAGATGTCGAGGAAGACCGTTTCCTTCTCACCTTGCAGGTGAATGTCGAAGACATAATTAGGAGCGGCGCCGGTCGCGACAAGCGTTGCCACACGATGCCGATGCTCTATCCGCATGAGCAGCGGATCCGCGGCATTGGCCTCCACCTCGTCGGGGAAGTACATGCGCGTCTGCAGCCCGACATTGATGCCGCGCGCCACGATCCAAAAGCTGATGTGCGGCGCCATCTGCCGGTCACGGCTATATGGCACAGTCCCCGGCTTCACCGTCTCGAACGTGAATACACCATCCTCGGCACCGGTCGCACAGCGCCCCCATCCGGGAAAGTTCGGGTCAGCGGAGCCACGAATTTCGGTCGGCGAATTGTAAAGGCCGGCAGCATCGGCCTGCCAGATCTCGACGAGCGCGTCTTTCAGCGGCGCGCCGGCGCCGTCGATCACGCGGCCGGTAACGGTGATGCGCTGCCCTTTCGTCTGATCGTTCACCATCCGCGATCCGAGGTCGGCTGCGTAGACGCCGCCAATGCCGCAGAAGTTCGGTGTCAGGCCGATATGCACGTAAGGGCCTGCCGTCTGCGACGGCGTTTCCTTCAAGGAGTTCAGCGGCTGCACCATCAGTTGCCCTCCAGCCTGTTCTCGAACATCGTCGAGCGGCGGCCACGCAACACGATGTCGAACTTGTAGGCGCGGGCGTCGAAGGGGATCGTGTTTGCCCAGTCGAGTGGCGCGATCAATTGCTCGATCGCCTGCCGATCCGGGATCGTGTTGACGATCGGACACTTCCAGATCATCGGGTCGCCCTCGAAATACATCTGGGTGATCAGCCGTTGAGCGAAACCATGGCCGAAGACCGAGAAGTGGATATGAGCCGGGCGCCAGTCGTTGACGCCGTTCGGCCAGGGATAGGGACCGGGCTTGATCGTGCGGAAGGAATAAAAGCCCTCCTCATCGGTGATCGTCCGGCCGCAGCCGCCGAAATTCGGATCGAGCGGGGCGAGATAGCTTTCCTTCTTGTGGCGATAGCGACCACCGGCGTTCGCCTGCCAGAATTCAAGCAGCGCGCCCGGCACCGCGCGGTCGCGCTCGTCAAGCACGCGACCATGGACGATGATACGCTCACCAATGGCGCTTTCGCCGGCGCGCGCAAAATTGTGGATCAGGTCGTTGTCGAGCTCGCCGATAACAGAATGACCAAAGACCGGCCCGGTAATTTCCGAAATCGTGCCATCGAGCGAAAGCAGCGCCTTCTGCGGCGAGCGCAGCACCGAGGTCTTGTAACCCGGCGTCAGCGCAGGCGCGTGCCACCCGCGGTCGCGCGGGAAAAAGGCGCCGGTTTCCGGCCTGCCGTTCGTTCTGTCGGACATCGTGTTCTCCCCTCAGGCCGCCTTGCCGGCATCGATCTCGGCAAAGACCTGCTTGGCGATCTTGATCGCATGGTTGGCAGCCGGCACGCCGGCATAGATCGCCACATGCAAGAGCGCCTCGCAGACATCGTCGCGGCTGGCGCCGGTGTTGACTGTTGCGCGCACATGCATCGCCACCTCATCGTCCTGGCCAAGCGCAGCCAGAAGCGCGATCGTGACGATCGAGCGCTCGCGCTTGGTCCAGGTCGGCCGCGACCAGACATGGCCCCAGGCCGCCTCGGTGATCAGTTCCTGGAACGGCAGGTCGAAGTCGGTCGAGGCGGACTGCGCCCGGTCCACGTGATCGTTGCCGAGCACGGTTCGCCGCGTGGCCATGCCCTGGCGATAACGGTCTGAGGGCACAGGGGCGTCATTCATGGGTCTTGTCTCCATGCATTGCGATTTCGAAGAAGGCGCGGAGCACCGCCGTCAACGCCTGCGGGTTCTCGACACAGGGAATATGACCAGCGTCTCGGATGACCTCATAACGGGCGCCTGGAATGAGCCGGGCGGTCGCCAGCACCACATCGGGTGGCGTCGAGCCGTCCTGGTCACCGACGACGCAGAGCGTCGGCACCGAGATCCGTGTCGCCGCCTCGGTATAGTCGGCGTCGCGTATGGCAGCGCAAGTGGCGATGTAGCCGGTGACCGGCTGGCGGATCAGCATGTTGCGATAACCGGCAAGGGCAGTGTTTTCCGGACGCCGGAACGCCGGCGTAAACCAGCGCTCGAGCACGCCATCGGCAATCCCGTCGATGCCATGTTCTTCAATCGCCGCGATCCGTGCCGCCCACATCTCGGCCGTGCCGATCTTGTGCGCGGTGTCCAAGAGCACAAGGGCCCGCACGAGATCCGGGCGGCGCTGATAGAGCGACTGCGCGATCAGCCCGCCGACGGACAGGCCGCAGATGATCGCCTGCTTGACCGACAACATGTCGAGCAGACCGGCCAGGTCGTTGGCATGATCCTCGATTGCATAGGGAACCGGGCCAATATCGGAAAGTCCGTGGCCGCGCTTGTCATAGAGGACGATCGCATAGTCCCCGGCCAGCCGGACGACGACGTCGCGCCAGATGCGAAAATCGGTACCGAGCGAATTGGCAAAGACCAGCACCGGCCGGTCACCGGTCGCGCCGATCACCTGGTAGTGGATCGCGATGTCGTTGATGCGGGCAAACTGCACGGGCTCTCTCCTCCTCACCAAATTGTATATTTAATCTGGTTAGGTAAAATGATATTTCACGGCCTTTCATTAACTCCAAGGTTATGAATTCCATGATCGATGCCCGGATCAAGTTTCGCCATCTGCAGACATTTGTCGAGGTCTCCCGGCAGAAGAGCGTGATGAAGGCGGCGGAGCTCTTGCATGTCAGCCAGCCGGCGGTGACCAAGACGATCCGCGAGCTTGAGCAGGTGCTGGGTGTCGCGGTCTTCGAACGGGACGGACGCGGCATCAAGATCACCCGCTACGGCGAAGTCTTCCTGCGCCATGCCGGCGCGGCGCTGACGGCGCTCAGGCAAGGGCTCGATTCCGTCTCGCAAGAGCGCGACGGCGACGGCGTTCCGGTGCGCGTCGGTGCGCTGCCGACCGTCTCGACAAGGATCATGCCGCGTGCCATGACCCTGTTCCTCAAAGAGGACACCGGGGCCCGCATCAAGATCGTCACCGGCGAAAATGCCATCCTGCTTGAACAATTGCGGGTCGGTGACCTTGACCTCGTGGTCGGGCGCCTGGCAGCACCGGAAAAGATGACCGGCTTCTCCTTCGAGCATCTCTATTCCGAACAGGTGGTCTTTGCCGTCAGGGCCGGGCACCCGCTGTTGAGTGGCGGACATTCCGTCTTCGCGCGGCTTGCCGACTTCCCGGTGCTGATGCCGACACGCGCCTCGATCATCCGCCCCTTTGTCGAGCGCTTCCTGATCACCAACGGGATCGCCAGCCTGCCGAACCAGATCGAGACCGTCTCGGACGCCTTCGGTCGCGCTTTCGTCAGGGCAAGCGATGCGGTCTGGATCATTTCGACCGGCGTCGTCGCCAGCGACGTCGATGATGGAACGCTCGCGATCCTGCCGATCGATACCAGTGAGACCAAGGGGCCGGTTGGCCTGACCATGCGCGCCGACGCCAGCCCGTCGCCGGCATTATCAATCCTGATGCAGACCATTCGCGAGGCCGCGGCCGGCGTGACCTCCAAACTGTGACCATGGCACGTCGTGCCGCGACAGCCTTTAAAGACCCGACGCTCGCGGCCGAGCTGGCGGAGCCCGATCCGATGGAAAACCAATGCCGCTAATCGACCTGACCGTTGAAACTTTTTCCAGAAGACACGTTCCCGAGATGCTCGATTGGTTCGCCGACGTCGGCGCCGTGGTGCAATGGGGCGGCCCCGGCCTTTCCTTTCCGCTGAAGGTCGCGCATCTCGAAGCCATGTTGGCGGAGACAGAGACGGCCGAGCCGGCGCGGTGGATGTTTGCGGGCCTTGCCAGCAGCAAGCTCGCCGGTCATGCGCAAGTGGCGCTCGATTGGCAAAACGGCGTCGGCCGCCTCAGCCGCGTCGCCATCAATTCTCAGGTGCGCGGCCGCGGGCTCGCCAAGCCCTTCCTGCGCGAGGTGGTAGACCGGTTTTTCACCAATCCTGCCTTCGAGCGGTTGGAACTCAATGTCTACACCTTCAACGAGGCGGCGATCCGCACCTATCACAACCTCGGCTTTCGCGAGGAAGGCGTGCGCCGCTCCTCGGTCAAAGTCGGCGACACCAGATGGGATACCGCGATCTACGGCCTGCTCAGGAGCGAATGGGCCGCGTCGAGCGACTAGATAGAGTATCCTCGTGCGTTCACATGAACGCACCGCACTCTAGAACGGCAGCCCGACATAGTTCTCTGCAAGTGCCGTCTCGGCAGCGATCGAATGCGTGAGATAGTCGAGTTCGGCTTCCTGGATCCGCTGGTCGAAATCGCCGCTCTCGGGAAAGCGGTGCAACATGGTCGTCATCCACCAGGAAAAGCGAACGGCCTTCCACACACGGGCGAGAGCGCGCTGCGAATAGGCATCGACACCGGCATACGAGCGGTCCTGGTAGTGCTCGACCAAACCCTCGAACAGGTAGTGCACGTCGCTGGCGGCGAGGTTGAGCCCTTTCGCGCCGGTGGGCGGAACGATATGGGCCGCGTCGCCGACCAGGAAAAGCCGGCCGAACCGCATCGGCTCGGCGACGAAGGAGCGAAGCGGCGCGATCGATTTTTCGAAGGAAGGCCCCGTGACCATCGCTTCCGCGTGGTGCTCCGGCAACCGGCGCCGCAATTCGTCCCAGAACCGCTCATCGGACCAATCCTCGATCCTCTCGGTCGAAGCGCACTGAATGTAGTAGCGGCTGCGGGTCATCGAGCGCATCGAGCAAAGCGCGAAGCCCCGGGGATGGTTGGCATAGATCAGCTCATGATCGACTGGCGGCACGTCAGCCAGGATACCGAGCCATCCGAAGGGATAGACCTTTTCAAAGGTGCGCAGGGCCTTCTCAGGCAGCGACTTGCGACTGATGCCGTGAAAACCATCGCAGCCGGCGATGAAATCGCAGTCGATGCGATGGCTCACCCCATCCTTCTCGTAGGTGACACAGGGCTGCTGGCCGTCGAAATCGTGCGGTTCGACATGGCCAGCCTCATAAACCGACGTTGCTCCGGAGCGCTCGCGATGCTCCATCAGGTCGCGCGTCAGCTCCGTCTGGCCGTAGACCATCACGCGTTTGCCGCCGGTCAGGTGCAACAGGTCGATGCGATGATCGCGGCCGTCGAAGGCAAGCGAGAAGCCGTCATGCGGCAGGCCTTCCCTGTGCATGCGTTCGCCGGCCTTGGCGCGGTCCATCAGACCGACCGTGCCCTCTTCCAGCACACCGGCACGCACCCGACCGAGGATGTAGTCCTTGCTCACGCGATCGAGGATGACGTTGTCGATCCCGGCTTCGCTCAGCAATTGCCCAAGCAGAAGCCCCGACGGACCCGAGCCGATGATAACCACCTTGGTGCGCATGAACTCCTCCAGAACTTGCCTTTTGACAAATCTGCGCGCGGCAGACCCCGCCCTCAATGGACAAATCGCCCAAGAAATTGCACAAATCGAACATGCCTCACGAATATTCGACATGAAGAAGTCGGTTCCGACCTACGAACTCTACGGCGAAAAGACCGGAGAACGGCCGGATTTTTGGCTGCATTGCGAGACCATTCCATCAAGAAGCAGCCTCTACCATTGGGAAATCGGCCTGCACCGGCACGAAAGCTTCTTTCAGATCTTGTACATTGCCGCAGGCTCCGGAGATGCCGTGTTCGGCAATGCGGTGCACACGATCGAAGCGCCTGTCGTCATCACGGTTCCGCCGGCGCTCGGCCACGGCTTCCGCTTCTCCCGCGACATCGACGGCTTCGTCTTCACCATCCTTGCCTCGCACTTGAAGGTGTTGCCGGGCGAACGCAGCCGGCTCGGCACATGGATGGCGACGCCACGGCTCACCCCACTCGATGGCAGCGAGGACGCACGCTATGTTGCCGCGACGCTTGCGCGCCTGGCTGCCGAATGGGAAGCCAACCGCAGCAATCGCACCGATTTACTGGATGCCTATCTGACGACCGTCCTGACGCTGACGGCGCGCCTCGACGAGGCGGGAGACGGCCGGGATGATGCCGCCGACAGCGATAGCGAACAAAGGGTCCAGCGCTTCTTGGCCCTCCTGCAACAGCACCACCGCTCGCATTGGCCGGCGGCTGCCTATGCCCGCGAACTCGGCCTGTCGCTTACCCACCTCAACCGCATCACCCGCGCCGTCACGGGCCTTAGTGCCCACGATATGATCTCGAGAAAGCTTGTCGGCGAAGCCAGGCGCGAGCTCGTTTTCACCCGCGCCAGCGTGCAGGAAATCAGCTTTCGCCTCGGGTTTTCCGACCCTGCCTACTTTTCCCGTTTTTTCCTGCGCCAGACCGGCATGACGCCCCGCGCCTGGCGGCTGGCCGAACGCGAGCGGCTCGGCGCATAAGACAATACGCCTCCCGCGCTGCATCGCGGCGGTTGACCCGCAAGCCCTTCGCGAAATTGTATACAATCCAAAAACACTTTTGCAACGACTCAAAGGGCAATCTCTGAGGCTTGCCGATCAACCTGCTCGCCTTCTGCCTCGTTGCCGGCGTGACGACGACGGCGGCATTTGCCGTCTACGGCGAAGTGCTGCTGCATCCGGACCAGATCTCGGCGAAGTTCGACAGCTGGTTCCTGGCCTTGCTTGCGGCACTCACCTTTGCGGTGGCGACGCTCGGTATCAACGTGGTGGCAAACTTCGTCTCGCCCGCCTTCGACTTCGCCAACGTCTTTCCCCGGCAGATCAACTTCAAGCGTGGCGGCTACATCGCCGCCCTGATTGCGCTGATCCTCTACCCCTTCGCGCCGTGGGAAACGGGGGCCGCGCATTTCGTCAACTTCATCGGCTCGACCATGGGGCCGATCTTCGGGGTGATGATGGTGGATTACTATCTGATCCGGAAGACGCAGCTCAACGTCGAGGCGCTCTACCACGAGGATGGTGAATTCCGCTTCCAGGGCGGGTGGCACGGCAACGCCTTCATCGCCTTTGCGATCGGCGCGCTGTTCTCTTCGATCCTGCCGACCTTCACCAACATTCTTCCGAGCTGGTGGGGTACCTATGGCTGGTTCTTCGGCGTCGCCATCGGCGGGTCGACCTATTACGTCCTAAGGATCGGCGCCCGCAAACCGGCCTTTGCGTCCTGACCACTCTGCCGTGCCCGGTTTGACGATCGGGCACGGCTCAATCACGAGCTTCGCTTGGTGCGTCCGAGGATCTGACGCACGCCCTCTTTGGTGAAGGGCTGCGCCAACTGTTTCAAAAACCCCTCGGCAATCTCACCCTTGATGCCGATATCGGTCGAGGATGGCCGGTCGGGATTGTAGTAGGTACCGAACAGCAGATCCCAGACGACGACGTTTTCGCCATAGTTCATGTTGCCTTCGCGAAGGTCTTTCGAGTGATGCCAGCGATGGAGCCGCGGGGTGCTGAAGACGAAATCGAACAGGCCTGTTCTCATATCGACGTTGCAGTGGGTGAGAATGCCGATGAACGCGCTGACGGCCCCGAGCCACCAGAAGACCGGCAGCGGCGCACCGAGGCAATAAAGCGGCACCTGGCTCATGGCGACCTTGAACAGGGAATCGGCGACATGAAATCGGCCGGTATTGATCACCCAGAGCCTGGTGACGCTGTGGTGCAGCGCGTGGAAACGCCAGAAAAACAGCCGCTCATGGGCAATTCGATGTGACCAGTAAAGGCCGAATTCGGCAATCACCACCCCCAGCGCAACCTGTACCGGCATCGGCCAGGCCGAAGGCCAGATGCTGAACTGGAAAGCGGCGAGCGGCTGCAGAATGTTCGCCGCATACATCGGAAAGACAACGGCGATCAGGCCGGCGAGGTGCAGCAACCCCTTCGTCGTGAGCGTGTGGCCGATGTCATTCACGGTCTCGCCATCAGACTGAAGCCAGAGCTTCTCGTAGGGGATATACCGTTCGAGAACATAGAGACCAAAGACCGCGGCGGCATAAACGGCCGCAAAAGCAAGCATCGGATGGGCGCTTGCGAACGCAAAGGACGACCCGAGCAGTCCCAGGAAGAACACCAGCGGCCAGGACAGATAGCGCAGCAGCCTCCTGAACGGTTCCTGGGTCTTCGACACGGCGTTTTCATGTTCTGCAACCATCAACGGCGCTCCATGCAATCCAGCAGTTCCCTGCACGTCCGCGCGCGGCCATTGCTGATCCGCCCATAGGAACAGGCGTCGAGGCGATAGTCCTCTTCGAACCCACGCCCCCCGTAACGCCCGTACATGCGCCTGATCTCGGCGCAGGTTCGTGGTTCTCCATCACTTAGCCGACCATCACGACAGGGATCGTACAGTTGCTGAACGGTCCGATGCGGATTGCCCGCAATCCACAACCCTTGCTCGTCAGCCTGCCGCGATCCCGCGCCGAACAAAACCAGCCACATTGGTAAAACCGCCAGTCGCATCGTCGACGTCCTTGCTTGAACCATTGCGACGAGCCTTGCTGGCGATCGATTGCACGAGCATTGCGGGCGATCGGAGGATGCAACCGTCAGCGCCAGGGGCAACCAACCATTGATGACGAACGGATGCGCAAAGGCCGTTGCGCATTGGCATCTATCGCCGCGACGCCTTTGGACACGGCGTCTCGGCAGCGGCAAAAGACGCGCTGGATACCGCTGTCACTCTCTGCGAGGCACTCGGCCACAACGTGGTCGAATGCCAGGGACCAGCGGTCGACGCGCGCGAAACGAGCCGCGCTTTTTTCGCGCTGACGGGTGTCGCCCTTGGCGGCCTGTTCGACCAGCTCTCCGGCATGATGGGCGCTGCCTTTGAGGAAAAGCTGTTCGAGCCCTATACGGTTTGAACTCGTCCGGCGTGCGAGAGAGTTGCCGGCATCCTCGGTGAGCGAGGCCATCAAGGCAATGTTCATCGCCGAGGAAAGCGCAAACCGGAGGATCGCTTCCTTCGATGTGCTCTTTTCGCCAACCGTCCCTTTCGTCGCATTCCCGCTCGCGCAACAGGAGCCGACTGAGGACCCCGATCACCTCATCGCCTTCACTGAATGCCTCGCCGGCTTCACCAATGTTGCGTCCTTTGCCGGATGGCCGGCGATGTCGGTCCTGCTCTTCTGGTCAAAGGAAGGCCTGCCGGTCGGCTGCCATTTCGCCGCGGGAACTGGCGAGGACGCCCTGCTCTTCTCGCTTGCGTTTCAACTGGAAGAGGCCGCACCCTGGCAGCCTCGACTCACCGAGCTTGCAGAAAGGCTCTCATGCCTCAGCGCCTCAAAGAGGAGATGCGCGAGCGCATCCTTGCTGCGGCAGCGGCCGTGTTTGCGGAACAAGGCTTCGAACGGGCGAAGCTGCTCGACATGGCGCAACTGGCCGGGACCACTTCGAGCAATATCTACAAATACGTCACCGACAAGGAGGCGCTCTTTTACGAGATCGTCACGCCGACGCGCGCAGCGCAACTTCCGCGGTTGCTGCGCGCCCGCGTGCGCGAACTGCGGCTTGTGGTGCTGATCATGCTTCGCGGCGCCGAAGGCACACGCTACGCCCATGTTCGGGAACTGATGATCCTGGAGATGGTTCGGCTCGGCTCACGATATGTAGTCGATACGAGCTGCCAGGAAGCGCTCACCCCATTGATGCGCTTCATGCTCGCACGCACCTTCACCCGAATGATCGACACCATCGCCGATACGCTCGGCGCCTACGCTGACGGACCGTCCATTCAGGCAGCGACTGCACTCTTCTGGCGCTATCAGTTGGCAGGACTGCAATCGCTCCTGGATCCGCCGGGCACCAGCGAGCGCTCACTCGAATCCGCCGTCAGTCGCCCGAATAGCGCTCCTCGCGCCAGGGATCGCCGCGCATATGGTAGCCGTTCCGCTCCCAGAAGCCGGCCATGTCGCCGGCGCGAAAATCGATGCGTGTCAGCCACTTGGCGCTCTTCCAGAGATAGAGATGCGGAACGACGAGGCGCATCGGCCCGCCATGGGTGCGGCTGATCGGCTGGCCCTCCCAGTCGGTTGCAAGAATCGCGTCCTCGGAGGCGAAATCCGCAAGCGGCATGTTGGTGGTGTAGCCGTCGTAGCTCGTCAGCAGCACATGGCTCGCCTCGGGCTTCGGCATCACCTGGTCGAGCAGATCGCGCACCGCCACGCCTTGCCAGTGGTTGTCATAGCGCGACCAGGTGGTGACGCAATGCATGTCGGAGAGACGGTCGCTCTGCGGCAGCGCCTTGAAGCCGGCCCAGCCGAGCGAGAGGGGATGCTCAACGTGACCCGAAATGTCGAGGCGCCAGTTCTCCGTCCGGATCACAGGTTGCTGCCCGAGATCGAGCACGGGCCAGTCCTTCACCAGGTGCTGTCCGGGCGGCAGACGCTCCTCCTGCGGACGCGCGATCCGTCCGGTCAGGAACTTTCCATCCGCAGCCCAGCGTCGTTTCGTCGTCGTCAGTTTGAGTTCCGGTGGATGCTTCTCGTCGCTCATGAACTTTGCTCCCCAGCCCCAATTCACTCACCAAGCGGAATAAGAAGGGCGCCGTTCCGCAACGTCAAGCGCGGGGGCGCAAGGTTGTCATCTCAACACTAACCGCAGAGCGCCCTGCGTTTCCTTCAGCAGCGGCAGGTAGCGCTCCACCATCTCCGCCGCCGGCACATGCGCCGCTGGCGCACCGATATTAATTGCGGCAATGATCCGCCCGCGGTCGTTTTCGAGCGGCACGGCGATCGAGCAGAGGCCGAGTTCCAGCTCCTGATCGATGAGAGCATAGCCCTGCTCACGCACGCAGCGAAACTCGGCGATCAGTACGTCCGGGTCGGTCTTCGTATAAGGCGTGTTCGCCTTCAGGGTCGAGCGCGACAGGATTTCGCGCGCCTCCTGCTCCGGCAATGCCGCAAGCCACACGCGCCCCATGGAGGCGCAATAGGCAGGTAGCCGCGAACCGGTCGTCAGGTTGATCGACATGACCCGTTTTTGCGAGGCACGCGCTATATAGACGATTTCGGTGCCATCAAGCACCGAGGCCGAAGCGCTCTGCCCGGCGCGCTCCGAAAGCTGATCGAGATAGGGCTGGATGATCGTCGGCAGCGGCGTTGCCGACAGATAGGCATGGCCGAGCCGCAAGATCTTTGGCGTTAGCGCGAAGAACTTGCCGTCGTAGTCGGCATAGCCAAGCTCGGAAAGCGTCAACAGCGAACGCCTGACCGTCGCCCGGTCGAGGCCGGTGATCTTCGATGCCTCGGCGATCGACAGCTTCGGACGTGTTTCGTCGAAGGCCTCGATCACCGTCAGCCCGCGGGCAAATCCACTGACGAAATCAGTCTCACGCATCACCGTCCCCTCCAAATATCACGACGCGATTTTGTGCGATATACGAACAAAAGTCAAATATCGCACAAAATATTTGACCGTTCCGTTCGATCGGCGCTTACTGGCTCGCGAAAGAGGAGGCGCCCGCGGCCGACAGGACCGCAGCCGCTAACACAACAGAAGACGAAGAGAGGAAACATGGCGAAGATCGTTTCGCTCGCCGAGGCCGTCGGCGACAATGTCAGGGATGGCGATACCGTCGCCATGGAAGGCTTCACCCACCTGATCCCCTATGCCGCCGGTCACGAAGTGATCCGCCAGGGCCGCAAGGATCTCTATCTCGTGCGCATGACGCCCGACATTCTCTACGATCAGCTGATCGGTGTGGGTGCCGCGCGCGGCATGAAGTTCTCCTGGGGTGGCAACCCCGGCGTCGGCTCGCTGCACCGCTTCCGCGATGCGGTCGAAAACCAATGGCCGCGGCCGCTCGAAATCGAAGAGCATTCCCATGCGGCCATGGCCAACGCCTATGAAGCCGGCGCTGCCAACCTGCCGTTTGCGACGCTCCGCGGCTATATCGGCGCCGACCTGCCGAAGGTGAACCCCAACATCAAGTCGGTCACTTGCCCGTTCACCGGCGAAGTGATCGCCGCCGTTCCGGCGATCCGCCCCGACGTCACGATCATCCATGCGCAGCGCGCCGACAGGAAGGGCAACGTGCTGATCGAAGGCATCGTCGGTGTGCAGAAGGAGGCGGTGCTTGCCGCCAGGCGCTCGATCGTCACCGTCGAGGAAATCGTCGACGAACTGAACCCGCCGTCGCCCAACTCGCTCGTCTTGCCGAGCTGGGCAGTCACGGCGGTTGCCCATGTTCCGGGCGGCGCCTTCCCGTCCTATGCGCACGGCTATTATCCGCGCTCCAACGCCTTCTATATCGGCTGGGACGAAATCGCCCGCGACCGCGACCGTTTCACCGCCTGGATCAAGGAAAACGTGCTCGATGCCAAGCCGGAAGACTTTGCCAAGCACGCCGGCGGCCGAGCGGCAAAAGCGGCCTGAGGAGGATAGCATGAGCGATTTTACCCCCACCGAAATGATGACGATTGCCGCTGCCCGGGCGCTTTCCAACGACGACGTATGCTTCGTCGGCATCGGCGCGCCTTCGGCCGCCTGCAACGTCGCGCGGCTGACGCATGCGCCCGACATCACCCTGATCTATGAAAGCGGTACGGTCGGCACCAAGCCGGACGTACTGCCGCTCTCGATCGGAGACGGAGAACTCTGCGACACGGCGCTCTTCACCGTCTCGGTGCCCGAGATGTTCCGTTACTGGCTGCAGGGTGGGCGCATTACCACCGGTTTCCTCGGCGGCGCGCAGATCGACAGGTTCGCCAATCTCAACACCACCGTCGTGGGCCCCTACGACCATCCGAAGGTTCGCCTGCCCGGCGGCGGCGGCGCACCGGAAATCGCCTCCAATTGCGGACGGATCTTCATTACCATGGCGCTGTCGAAGCGCGGCTTCGTCGAGAAGCTGCCCTTCATCACCTCGATGGGGCACGGCGAAGGCGGTAACCACCGCGAACGGCTGGGCATGAAGACCAAAGGGCCGACCCGCGTCATCACCGACCTTTGCATCCTCGAGCCGGATCCTGAGACCAAGGAACTGACCGTCGTTTCGATCCATCCGGGCGTGACGCGCGATCAGATCGTCGAGAATTGCGGTTGGGCGATCAGGTTCGCTGACGAGGTGATCGAAACGCCGGCGCCGACGGAACTGGAATTGACCACCCTTCGCGACATCAATGCCCGCACCAAGAAGGCGCACCAGGGCAACAAGGAGGCTGCATGATGGCCGAGGCTTTCATCTGCGATTACATCCGCACCCCGATCGGCCGCTTCGGCGGCGCGCTTTCCTCCGTCCGGGCCGACGATCTCGGCGCGATCCCGCTGAAGGCGCTGGTCGAACGCAACGCCGATGTCGACTGGGACGCGGTCGATGACGTGATCTTCGGCTGCGCCAATCAGGCGGGCGAAGACAACCGCAATGTCGCGCGCATGTCGCTGCTTCTCGCCGGCCTGCCGGTCGGTGTTTCCGGCACGACGATCAACCGGCTCTGCGGCTCCGGCATGGATGCGGTGATTGCAGCGGCTCGGGCCGTCCGCGCAGGCGAGGCCGAACTGATGATCGCCGGTGGCGTCGAGAGCATGTCGCGCGCACCCTTCGTGATGCCGAAGGCCGACACAGCGTTTTCGCGCAACGCCGAAATCTACGACACCACCATCGGCTGGCGCTTCATCAATCCCCTGATGAAGAAGCAGTACGGCGTCGACTCCATGCCGGAGACCGGTGAAAACGTCGCCGCCGACTTCCACGTCAGCCGCGAGGACCAGGACGCCTTTGCCGTCAGAAGCCAGGCGAAGGCCGCCGCCGCGCAAGGCAATGGCCGGCTGGCCAAGGAGATCGTCTCGGTGACGATCCCGCAGCGAAAGGGCGAGCCTGTCGTCGTCGATCGTGACGAGCACCCGCGCGCAACGACGATGGAAGCGCTCGCCAAGCTCGGCACGCCCTTCAAAAAGGAAGGCGGCACGGTGACGGCCGGCAACGCCTCCGGCGTCAACGACGGCGCCACCGCGTTGATCATCGCCTCGGAAGCGGCGATCAAGAAATACGGCCTGCGGCCGATCGCGCGTATTCTCGGCGGTGCAACCGCCGGCGTGCCGCCACGCATCATGGGCATGGGGCCGGCGCCGGCGTCGAAGAAGCTGATGGCACGACTTGGGCTCAAGCAGTCGCAATTCGATGTCATCGAACTCAACGAGGCCTTCGCCTCACAAGGGCTCGCCGTTCTGCGCGATCTCGGCATTGCCGACGACGACCCACGCGTCAACCGCAACGGCGGCGCGATCGCGCTTGGTCACCCGCTCGGCATGTCCGGCGCCCGCATCACCGGCACCGCCGCACTGGAACTGCAGGAAACCGGCGGACGCTATTCGCTCTCCACCATGTGCATCGGCGTCGGCCAGGGCATAGCGGTGGCGCTGGAACGGGTCTGACCGCGGAAACAGTGCCGTATGAAACGCAAAGAGCCCGGCCTTGGAGAAGGCCGGGCTCTTTGACTCAGTTCAAACCGGCTCGCTGGCGGGTGCCGCAGCCCAGCGCCCGATCACTCCGACCAGATGGCAACGTCGACGGGGCCGAGCTTGCGGCCTCCGACATGGAAGGTCGCGCCGGCAGGTGCAGGAACATCGACAGCCGTCTTGCCGTAGTTGAAGGCGAAAGCGAGCTTGCCGCGGCGGGTGATGCGCAGGTCCCCGAGATCGGCCAGCGCCTCGACCGAGGCCCACCCGAGCGCGTCGCCGATCACCTTGCCGAGGAAGTCGCCCCGTGCGGCGGTCGCGAGGTAGCGCGCCTTGTCGTTGCCAACGAGCGCCGGGGCGCCATTGCGGTAGTCGCCCTCGAAGGTCGCAAGCACCGTTTCATTGGTTCTGACCGTCTCGCGCCAGACGCCGGCCGGATAGGTCTCGTTGCCATAGAGCACGCTTTCGGCATGGAATTCCGGCAGGGACTCGACGCGCGCGACACTGACGTCGATCAGCGCGGCGAGCGGACCCGGCGGCAAGCCCTCGGGGATGTGCATGTCCTCGGTCTTGCTGCCGCTGCGCGGTCCAAACAGCACCTTGGCACCGGACGCCGCAAGCTTTTCGACGAAGGCCTGATCCGGAATGACGAGATCGGGCGCCAGCACCAGCTGGTAGCCGTCGAGATCCGAGTGCTGGCCGATGATGTCGACATCGATGCCGAAGCGGGCGACGGTCGAGTACCAGTCGAGCGCGATCTGCGAGGCCAGATAGGTGCGGCCCTGCGGCAGCGCCCGGGTCGCCCAGCGCGAATTGTAGTCGAGCAGAAGCGCCACCTTGGCCTTCTCGCGACGCTCGCCCTTCGGCAGCCGCTTCATTTCCTCGGCGACCTGCGCGACCTCGATGTAGCCCTGGTCGGCCTCGCTGTTCGGCAACAGAAGACCGGCATGGAACTGCTCCTGCGCGAAAGGGACCTGGCGCCAGCGGAAATAGGAGACCATGTCGACGCCATGGGCATAGGCAAGCCAGGTCCAGAGACGCACCATGCCGTCGGCCGGCGACTGGTTGTGCGAAGCCCAGTTCACCGGGCCCGGCTGCTGTTCCATCACCCACACGCGGCCGTTGCCGACGGCGCGGTAGAGGTCGTGGTTGAAGGCCGGCTGGTCGGGATCGCCGACGCGCAGGTAGCGCCCCTTGTCGTCCGAGGAGAGCCGGCCGTTGAGCAGACCGCCCATCGGATAGACATCCCAGGAGGCGATATCGATATCCTCGCCCACCTTGTAGTGATCGAAGTCGGTGTTCTGCGACATGAAATTGTGTGTCACCGGACGACCCGGCGAGTGCTTCCGGATGATGTCGACCTGCGCCTTGTTGAAGCTCTTCACCTGATCGGACGAGAAGCGGATGTAGTCGACGATATGGGTCGGGCTTGGTTCTTCCACGAGGTTATTCGGCAGTTCGACCTCGTCGAAGGCCAGGTAGTTCATCGCCCAGAAGGCCGTGCCCCAGGCGCGGTTCAGTTCCTCGACCGTGCCGTAACGTTCGGCCAGCCATTCACGAAAGGCGCGTAGCGCCTCGTCGGAATAGCTGTAGATCGTGTCGTGGTCGCCGTATTCGTTATCGGTCTGCCAAGCATGCACGAAGATGTTCTTGCCGTAGCGCTCGGCCATCGCTTCGGAGATCCGCGCCGCCTCGATGCGATAGCGCCGGCTGGAGAAGCAATAGTGGCGGCGGGCGCCGAACTTGCGCACCACACCCATGACGTCGACGGGCAGGATGTCCGGGTAACGATCGATCAGCCACTTCGGCGGCGCTGCGGTCGGCGTCCCCAGGATCACCTTGAGGCCGGCATTGCCGAGCACCTCGATCGCCTCGTCCAGCCATTCCCAATGGAACTCGCCCGAGCGCGGCTCGATCTTCGCCCAGGCGAATTCACCGATGCGCACCCAGGCAAGGCCGAGCTCGACCATGCGGCGCGCATCCTCTTCCCATTTTTCGCGCGGCCACTGCTCCGGATAGTAGCAGACGCCGAGTTCCAGCATGTCGGTCTGCTGTTCTTTGGCGTTGAAGCGGTTCGATCTGGTCATGGGCATGTGCACGGGGCCGGTCCTTCGTCATGTCATTCGGCCGGTTGGGTCCGGCCTCGGGTTTTGTCTGAGCAGGATATAAACGTTTATATCCCAAGGTATGAGTGGCCGCCCACAAGACGGCCTATTCGTCAACGGTTCGGGTTCAAGCGATCGTCGCAACGCTCGATCAGGTTGGGCATCAAAAGCGTCTGTAGCGCCTCCGGCGGCTCACCCTCCATGCGCCTCAAAATGTAGGCGCCGAGCAGGCTGCTCGGTTCGCTGATCGGCAGGTAATAGGTGGTGATCGGCGGGGCGAAATACTGGCTGACATTGAGATCGTCGGTGGCGTTGATCACCGCATCGCGGCCGTGCACCAGCCCGCGCTCGTGAAAGCCGGAGAAGGCGCCGAGTGCGGAGGCTTCGTTGGCGCAAATATAGGCGGTCGGCGCATTGCTGAGTTCCGACATGGTCAGGACATTCTCGCGGCCAAAGGCGGGCGTCAGCCGCCCATGGGCAACGAGTGCCGGGTCGTAAGCAAGGCCAGCGACTTCAAGGGCACGCTTGTAGGCTTCCAGTCGGGTAATGCCGTAACTCAAGTCCGAGAGTGGGTTGAGCAGCGCGATGCGGCGGTGGCCGCGCTCGACGAGGCGCGCCATCGATACCCGAATCATCTGTTCATTGTCGGCATCGACATAGGCATGCGGGGCGTTGTGGATGCTGGTGCCGTAGGTGACGAAGGGGAAATCGGCCGCCTGCATCGTGCGGATGCGCGGGTCGTCGGCGCGGGTGCCCGAGATGATGATGCCGTCGGCCTTCTTCAAGGACACGATCTGTTTGATGACCGCCTGGCTTTCCTCGAAATTCCGGACGGCATAGAGCGAGACGCGATAGGGGCTGTCTTCCAGCGCCCAGGAAATGCCGCTCAAGAGCTGGGCGTATTCGACGCCTTCCCATTCGTTCTGTTTCGGCCCCGGCGCGGTCATGATGGCGGCGACCTGATAGGTCTTGCCGGTGCGCAGTTGCACGCCATGCATGTTGAGCTCGTAGCCGACACGCTCCGCCGCCTCGATGACGATCGCGCGCGTTTCCGGGCGAACCTGAGGCGAGTGCTTCAGGGCCTTGGACACGGTGGCGATGGAAAGCCCCGTCTCCTGCGCAATGGTCTTGATCGTCGGTCTCTGCATGGCGTCTCAACTCGTCACGGGTTGTCGTCGCTGAGCGATGCCGCCAGCTGAAGATAGACTGCGGATGTCCAGGCGAATGCCCGATCGCGAAGGCCCCTCCCCGAGCGCGCATCGAAGTTTTCGGCCATACCGCTTTTGCTGGCAAGTGAACAGAACTTTTCCGCGACCTCGTGGGCCAGTTCAATCTGCCCTTGCCGGCGAAGGCCGTCCCACAGCAGCATCGTCGTCGGCGCCCAGATCGGCCCGCGCCAGTAGCCGTCGTCCTCATAGAAGGAGCTTTGCGGGCTTTCGGTCGCCGGACCCCATTCGGTGATGAAGCCACCGGCGACAAGACGGGCCACGAGCTTCTGGCGCATCTCAGGCGTCAGCCGCGCGCCAAGCAACAGCGGCATGAACTGGATGAGGTTGTCGCCGGGCAGTATCCGCTCCGGATCGGCGGCCAACCGCGCGCCAAACGTTTCGCCGGTCCAGAGCCGCTCGAACAGCAGGGCCTGCAGCTCGTCGGCCTTTTGCCGCCACATCGCCCGACGTTCGCCATCGTCTTCGAGAAGCTCGGCCAGCGTCTCGCAGGCAAGGATCAGGAAAACGGGCAGATCCGGCGAGATCACCGGGCCGCCCTCGGCAAAGAAGGTGGCATTGTCCCAGCCGCTGTCGTTGCCGTGGAAATAGGACGGCAGGCTCGCCGCATCCTTGCGGCCGTAGCTCAGCCAGTAGTCGACCTGTTTGCCGATGGCATCGCGCAGGTAAGACTTGCGCTCCGTTGTCAGGAAGCCAGGATCGGCAGCCGCGATCAGCGACACTGCCCAGCCGTGCACCGGCGGCTTGGTGAAGGCAAAGAGCACATCGCGGTCGTTGATGTAGTCCGGCAGCAGGCCCGAAACGTCCTGATGATCGAAGATCGCAGCGAACTGGTCGAAGGCGAGATCCGGGTCGAAGGCTGCGACGCCGAGGGCGGAAAAGGCGTTGTCCCAGCTCCAGATGTTGATCATGTGGTTCTTCGACATGTAGATCGCCGGCCGCGTCAGCGCGCCACCGGCGGGAACACCATTGGCCCAGAGCAGATAGCTCGCGAGACGATGCGCCTCGTTCTGGTCGGAAACGCCCTTGGGAACGCAGGCGTGCCATTCGGCAAACTCCGCCGCAGCGCCCGAGAGCGCGTCGGCGAAACGTCCGGGCCTATCGACGGGCGGCACGGTGCGGAAGAAATCGACGTTGCCCTCGAAGGCACCGGCACCCGAGAAAGCGAAGGACACGTCCTCTGAGTGATCGCGCTGCCACGCGCCAGTGACGTTCAGGTCGCCGGTGATCGCTCGCGGGATGAACTTGACGTTCTCGACCGCTGCGACGAGGCAATCCTCGCCGGTCGGCGTGCGGTAGACATAGTCATAGCGGGAGCCCTCCAGATGGAAGCGCACGCCGGCCCGTATGCCGGATACATGCAAGCGTTCCCCCTCGCCGATAACGAAGCTCACCTCGCCCTCGCCGATGCGGGCATCGAGCCGTTCCGGCGAAAGCACGAGCACAGGCGTCACGGTCTTGCCCGCCGCATCGAGAAACTCGACGCGGCAGAGACGACCGAGCGACGGCCGTTCGTCGCCGCCGGCGACGTGACGGAGGTAAAGCGCGCGTTCGCCGTCACGGCCGGGCACCCGCATCATCGAAAGCGTCAGGAACCGGCCCCTGCGGCTGAAGGGCACGGTATCGATATCGAACAGCATGCCGTTATCCCTTCACCGACGAGCCGACCGCGCCATCCATGATGTAGCGCTGGGCGACGAAGAAAAGTGCCAGCGGCGGCAGGCAGAGGATGACGGTGATCGCAGCGATCGAGGTCACGTCCACCTCATGCAGGCCCTTGAACATCGAAAGGCCGAGCGTGAGGGTGTATTTCGACTGGTCGTTGAGGAAGATCAACGGGCCGAGATAGTCGTTCCAGGCGTTCATGAAGTGGAAGGTGCCGACCAGCACCAGCGCCGGCATCATCAGCGGCAGATGGATGCGCCAGTAGATGTCGAAGGCATTGGCGCCGTCCATGCGGGCCGCCTCGTCGATCTCCATCGGCACAGTCATGATGTACTGGCGCAGCAGGAAGACGAAGAAGGCGTCGGCGAAGTAGGCGGGCACGATCAACGGCTTCAGCGTGTTGATCCAGCCGAGCAGGTTGAACTCCATGTAGAGCGGGATCATCTTCACGTCCCACGGGATCATCATTGTCGCAAGCAACAGGATGAACAGCGGGTCGCGGCCGGGGAAGCGGAAGCGGGCAAAGCCATAGGCAACCAGCGACGAGGAAATGAGCTGGCCGATGGTCGACAGCACCACCACGATCAGCGAGTTGGTGAGATAGGTGCCGAAGGGCTGCTTGTTCCAGGCGGCGGCAAAATTCTCCCAGTGCCATTCCGACGGCCAGAAGACCGGCGGGAACTGGTAGAGCTCGGCTGAGCTTTTGATCGCCGTCATGAAGGTCCAGTAGAACGGCGCGATGAACAGCGCCGAGAGCAGGATGAGCGCGGAATAGAGCAGCGTCTTACGCATTGTTCTCTCCATCGTTCTGGCGCACTTCGCCTTCGTAATAGACCCAGGCGGCCGACCAGCGCATGACGCCGAGGCTGAGCAGAAGCACGATGATGAACATCACCCAGGAGCCGGCGGCGGCGTAGCCCATGTCGAAATACTTGAAGGCGTTATCGTAGATGTACATGGCGAAGAAATAGGTGGAGCCGAGCGGGCCGCCCTTGGTCAGAAGCAGAGCGATCGTCAGCTGCTGGAAGGCGGAGATGATCGAGGTGATGAAGGTGAAGAGCAGCATCGGCCCGAGCATCGGCAGGGTGATGAAGACCATCTGCGCCCAGCCGGGAACGCCGGAGACGGTCGCCGCTTCATAGAGTTCCTTCGGGATCGCTTTCAGACCGGTCAGAAGGATCAACATGGTGCCGCCGAGACCCCAGAGACTGGCGATGATGATCGCGACGATCGCAAGGTTCGGGTCGCCGAGCCAGTTCGGCCCGTCGATGCCGACGAAGGACAGCATGAAGTTCAAGAGGCCGTATTCCCGGCTGTAGATCCAGCTCCAGATCGTCACCAGGGCGACGCCGGAAATGACGCTCGGCAGGTAGAATGCGGTGCGGAAGAAGCCGCTGGCAAAGGTGATGTGATGCAGCATCAGTGCCAGGAGGAACGACATCACGATGTTGAAGGGCACGTAGATCGCCGCGAACTTCACCGTGATCCAGAGGCTTTCCCAGAACTGCGGGTCCTCGAACAGCATGGAACGATAGTTCTCAAGCCCGACGAAGCTGCGCTCGCCGACGACAGGCCAGTCGTAGAAGCTCATCGTCAAGGAAAAGACGAGCGGGCCGAGCGTGAAGAACAGGAACCCGAGGATCCACGGGGAAATGAACAGATAGGCGACGATGTGGCGGGCAAACGCCGAGCGCTTGCGCTTCTCCACCGCCGGCGTTGCCGCTGCATAGGTCATGTCCATCTCCCCGCGCTCCCTCTTCTTACTTGACCAGACGCTTCGAACGCGCGACCGCATCGTCGAGATGCTGCTTGGCATTGCCCTGGTCGATCATCGTCGCCTCGATGGCGCGGGCGAGATTGTCCTGGACCTTGCCCCAGTTGGCGTTCTTCAGGAACGCGTGCGTCTCAGAGTTGGAGGTGGCGAGAATGTCGAAGAAGGGCTTGTAGATCGGATCCTTGGTCATGCCCTTTTCTTCCGCGACGCTGGTGCGCACCGGCAGGTCGTTGACGCGCATGGCGACGGCTTCCGGCGACGAGAAGAACTTGACGAATTCCCAGGCGAGATCCGGATGGGCCGCGTCCTTGGCAATCGAGATTGCCGAAACGCCGAGTGCGGAATGGGCGGTCTTGTCGCCGAACTTCGGCAGCGGCGCCACGCCATACTTGATGCCGGATGCGTCGATGCCGGACTTCGACCACATGGCGCTCTGGAACATGGCGATCTTGCCACCCTTGAACAGCGTGCTGCCGGACGTATCGTCGCCAAGGTTGAGCGTGATCGCTTCCTGCGTCTTGGCCATGTCGGCGAACATGTCGAGCACCTGCGCGGCCGCATCGCTGTTCATGTAGCCGTCGATCTTCTTGCCATCGTCGGAAATGTACTTCGTGCCGTTCGACCAGAGGAACTGTTCGAAGTCGTAGGGGTCGGGCTTGGCGTCGACGGCAAAGCCATAGACCTTGTTCGGCTCGTCGCGGAACTTGGCGGCCTTGGCGCGCAGGTCGTCCCAGGTCCAGCCGTCCTTCGGCTCCTCGACGCCGGCCTTGGCGAACATGTCCTTGTTGTAGAAGACCACTTGCGTGGTGAAGCCCGAGGGCATGCCGTAGGTCTTGCCCTCGACACGCACCGTGTTCATCAGGCCCTTGGGGAAATCATCCGGCTTGATCTCGGCCGCGCCCTTGGCGATCAGATCATCGAGCGGCTTCAGCGAAGTATAATACTGCGGGAAGTTCCACATATACATGACATCCGGCGGGTTGCCGGCGCCGAAGGCGGCGATCAGCTTCTGGTCGTAGCCGTCTGCATAGGGTTCGACCTGGACTTTCACGCCCGGGTGCTTTTCCTCGAACTTCTTGGCGATTTCCTGCTGGATCGCCAGGCTTTCGTCCGTGTCCCAGGTCGCAAAACGCAAGATCTCTTCTGCGCGGGCCGTCGCGGTTCCGGCCATCGCCAGAACCATCAGCGAGCCGATGATCGACTTCCTGTTGAGCATGCTTCTCCTCCTCGTTCGGGTTACGCGACCCGCTTTGCCTTTTCCTGATTGATGAGCGCCTGCGTCTCGGCATCGAGGCGGCGGGCGACCGCCTGGCCGTCGCCGTCGAACAGATGGCAATGCTCGGCCGGCAGACGCAGATGCACGCGTTCGCGCGCTGAAACCGGATGCGTGCCGCGCACGACGGCGGTCATGTCGCCGCCATTGGCGAGGCTGATATGCACATGGCTTTCGGTGCCGAGCCGTTCGACCAGGCGCACATCGCCGACGAGATGACCTTCTTCTGCCGAGACCAGTTCGATCTTGTCCGGGCGAATGCCGAGGGTGACGGAACTGGGCTTGGCAATCGGTGCCGCCGAGAGCATTTCGAGCGTCAGCGGATGGGCGAGGCCACCGCCGTTGAGCGTGACCGAGGTATCGACCTGCCCGGTCACTTCGGTCGCAACGAAATTCATGCGCGGCGAGCCGATGAAGCCGGCAACGAACAGGTTCGCCGGCTGATAGAAGAGCTCGAGCGGTGTGCCGAACTGGCTGACCTTGCCCTTGTCGAGCACGACGACGCGGTCGGACAGCGTCATCGCCTCGACCTGATCGTGGGTTACGTAGATCATCGTCACGCCGAGACGCTCGTGCAGCGCCGCAAGCTCGACACGCATGGTGACGCGAAGCCCGGCATCGAGGTTCGACAGAGGCTCGTCGAGCAGGAACAGCTTCGGTTCTCGCACGATGGCGCGCCCGATTGCCACGCGCTGGCGCTGGCCGCCGGAAAGCTGGCGCGGCTTGCGGGCCAGCAGTTCCTTGATGCGCAGGATGTCGGCGGCATTGTCGACGCGCCGGTCGATCTCGTCGCGCTTCATGCCGTTCAGCGCTAGGCCGAAGGACAGGTTCTTGCGCACGTTCATGTGCGGATAGAGCGCGTAGTTCTGAAAGACCATGGCGATGTCGCGCTTGGCCGAGGCCACCTCGGTGATATCGCGCTCACCAAGACGGATAGAACCACCATCCAGATCCTCGAGCCCGGCAATGGAGCGCAGCAGCGTGCTCTTGCCGCAGCCGGAAGGGCCAAGGAAGCAGACGAACTCGCCGTCGGCGATATCGAGGTTGATACCCTTCAAGACTTCGAGCGAACCAAAGCCTTTGCGCAAATTTTCGATGCGGATCGCTGCCAACGGGCCCTCCCTGCCGGCCAGCGCTGCTATGGCCAACGGCACGATTGCAGCACTAAGTTAAACGTTTATATGCACGATAAAAACGTTTAACTTTCTTGTAAAGCGGAAAATCGCATCGATCCGATTTTGCTGTTGAAGCCTAAGGGCACCAGCAAAACGGCCTCCCGAAGGTGGCCGCTTTTGGCTTTTTATCTCAGACGCTTAGACGCCCGAGCGTCTCGTCGAGCGCATTGAGGAAGTAGTCGCAATCCTCGGCGCTGAAGGGCGCTGGCGGCTTCACCTTCAGCACATTGTGGTGCGGACCCTCGCTGCTCAGGAGAATGCGATGCCTGCGCTTCATCTCGGCAATGACGAAGTCGAGCTCGCGCGCTGCCGGCTCCAGCGTTTCGCGGTCGCGCACCAGTTCGATGCCGTTGAAGAGGCCATGGCCTCTGACATCGCCGATGATGGCGTGCTTTTGGGCGAGCGCCCGCGCGCCGTCCATCAGCCGGTCGCCGACGACACGGCAATGATGCATCAGCCGCTCGTCGCGGATGACGTCGAGCACGGCAAGGCCGATTTCAGCCGAGACAGGATTGCCGCCGAAGGTGTTGAAATACTCCATACCGTTGGCAAACGACGCGGCGATCGCCTCGGTCGTGACGACGGCTGCCATCGGGTGACCGTTGCCGATCGGCTTGCCCATGGTGACGATATCAGGGGTAACGCCCTGCAACTCATGCGCCCACATGTGGCTGCCGACGCGGCCGAAGCCAACCTGCACCTCGTCGGCAAGGCAGAGACCGCCGGCAGCCCGCACATGCGCATAGGCCTCGCGCAGGTACCCATCCGGCAAGGACAGCTGTCCGCCGGTCCCAAGAATCCCTTCGCTGAAGAACAGCGCCGGACGACGGCCTTCGGCGGCAAGGGCCGCGACCTGATTGCGCACATCGTCGGCATATTTCCGGCCCGCATGCTCGTCGCCATAGCGATAGCGCCCGCGATAGAGATCCGGCATCTCGGCGACCTTCACATGCGCCGGCTGCCCCTCGCCGCCCTTGCCGGCGAACTTGTAGGGGCTGACGTCGATGAGGCTCGACAGATGGCCGTGATAGGCGTGATCGACCGTGAGGATGTCGCGGTTACCGGTATAGGCGCGCGCCAGGCGGATGGCGAGATCGTTCGCCTCGCTGCCGGAATTGACGAAGAAGCAGACGTTGAGCGGATCCGGGAACTGCGCGGCGAGCCGTCGCGAATATTCAACCAGCGAATCGTGCAGGTAGCGCGAGTTGGTGTTGAGTTTTTGCATCTGCGCCTGCGCCGCCTTCACGACGCGCGGATGGCAATGGCCGACGTGGCAGACATTGTTGACCATGTCGAGCCAGCGCGTGCCGTCCTCGTCGATCAGGTGCGCGCCCTCGCCGCCGACGATCTTCAGCGGTGCCGCGCTATAGGCGATGCTGAGCGACCGACCGATCCGGCGATGACGCTCGCGCACCAGGAACTCCTTGTCGCGCGGAACGATCACCGAGACAGGAACAGAAAGGCCGAGCACCACGCTCGGATCCGGGCTCACCTCGCGCCAGACCTGCCACTGGTCGCGGACGCCGACGCCATGCATTTGGCCGCCGAGGCCGAGATGATCGGTGACGATCTGGAAATGCAGATGCGGCGCCCAGCCGCCGTTCTCCTCGGCCGCACCGAAGGCGGCAAAGACTTCGCCTTTGGCGACCGGCTGCCCTTCGGAGAGCCTGGCGACGCTATCGCGCGACAGGTGTCCATAAAGCGTCCAGAAGCGCACGCCAGCGTCGATTTCGTGTTCGAGCAGCACCGTCGGTCCGAATCCGTGGGGGACGGCATCATCGTGAATGAAGGCGACCTTGCCGGCAAATGGCGCTGCAACCGGCTCGCCGGCCGGTGCAAAGATATCGACACCGAGATGGACCGAGCGTCGCGCACCGTCCACCGACGTCCTGTAGGCGTCACCCTGGTAGATGCCCCGATCCTCGCCATAGAGGCCGATGCCGAAGGCGGCGCGCTCACTGCCAATCTGCGCCGCGATCCGGGCCTCGGCTTCCGCAGCGTCAAGACTTGCCCACTGCGCAGCCTCCGCTCCGGAAGCTGAGAAATCAAAGACCGCCACCTTCGGCTTGGTAACACCAGCGCAAACGATCGGTGCAAACTCGTGCGCATTCTTTTCGAGCCAGCGCACGACGGCGGCCGCCTGCGGGATCGGCGCGAGGCCGCAGGCATCGCGGATGCGGGCGATGGCGATTGCGCGGTTCTCGCCTTGCAGGCGGGTGAGCTCGCGCCAGACATCTTCCTGGCTGACGAGCAGATAGGTATTCTCGGGATTGTCGCGGATCTGTTTTGCCGCCATGCACATGCTGACGGCGTAGCGGGTCATGACGAGGTCGAAGACCAGTTCGACTTCCGTTTCGCTCAGAGCGTTCACCTGGTGGTAGGCGCCGGCGAGCGCTGCGATCGTCCCGACAGGATCGGTCGATCCGATCAGTGCATAGGCCGAGGCGACGGCGATCTCGATCACTCTAAAGGTTTCAACCATGTCGCCGAAGTCGAGCAGGCCGCTGACCATTCCATCCTTGTCGAGCAGCACATTGTAGTCGTTGGCGTCGTTGTGAATGACCTGCATCGGGCAGGTCGTCAGCCGCGGCAGAACCACCGACGCGAAATGATCGAGGATCGCATCGACCGCCGTTCGCTTGTCTGCGCCGTCTATCAGCTCCACATGTTTGCGGTGCATGTCAGCCCGGCCGATGTCCCAGGCATAGAGGCGTTTGGCGCCGGCGTGCGTAAAGCCTTCGAGGCTGCGATCAAGACCGGCCAACAGGCGTCCGAGGCTTTCGGCGCTGGTGGAGTTGCGCACCGGCGCTTTTGCCCAGATATCGCCGGGAAGCCAGGAGAGGAGTCGCGCCGTCCGTGTACCTCGGAGCTCGATCGTGCTGGTAACGCCACCGGAGAGGTCGCGAGACGCCCGGGAGATTGGCAGCTCCGATGCCTTGGCAGAGAGATGTTCGAGCACTGCAATCTGCATGCCGAGCTCGTCCGCGTCACCGGCAGCATGCAGTTTCAGCAGGTACTCTTGGCCGTCGGCAGCAGAGACGCGATAGTTGAGATCGTGCTCGCCCGGCAGCGGCGCGAGGCTCGCCTCGATGCCGTAAGTCTCGGCGAGCCAGGCGCGGATCGTCGCCAGTTCCTGCTCGGTTCTCAAATCTCTGTCTGCCATTTTCACTGTCCTGTCACCACGAAACCCAGCGCCCGTCATAGGCGCGGAAACTGCCACTATCGGCCAAACCTGTGCTGTCGATGATCGCCTTCAGCCCGGCAGCACTTGTCGCCACCGAAACGACGGCTTCGCGGCCGCCCATATCCGTCTGCACCCAACCGGGATGCAACGAGACGACGGAAATCCCGTCGCCCTTCAGATCCTGCGCCAGCTTGACCGTCGCCATGTTTAGGGCCGCCTTGGAGCAACGATAGGCATAGTCGCCGTCATCATCGTCGAGCGTGCCTTCGGCAAGCGAGCCGGCGCGGCTGCTGATATTGGCGACGACGCGATGTTCGCCGGCGCGCAGGTTCGGCAGGAGCGCCCGCGTCACCAGCAGCGGCGCCAGCGCATTGATGCGCATCACCTCTAGGAAATCGTCGACTTCGAGAGTGGCGAGGCCGCCGGTATCGCCACGCACGGCCGCATTGTTGATCAGCACGTCGATTGCGACGCCTTGGAGGTCGTGCCCCAAGGCCTCGATCGAGGCTGGATCGGCGACGTCGAGCTGCAGCCAATCCATTCCATCTGAACGCAAAGCTGCCCCCCGCGTGCAGGCGATCACCCGCCAGCCATCCCCGGCGTAGATCCGTGCCAGTTCGGCGCCGAGCCCGCGGGAGGCGCCGGTGATCAGGACGGTATGACGTCTAGCGGTGCTTGATGTCATATTTCCGCTCGACCATGTTGACGAGGCTGGCGGCGGCCAGCGTCAGGAAGATGTAGAAGATCGCCGCCGAGTTATAGGGCGCGAACGGCAGGAAGCTTGCCGACTGGAACTCGCGCATGCGCTGGGTGATGTCGCGGATCGACAGGATCGACAACAGCGACGTGTCCTTGAGGATGGCGATCAGTTCGTTTCCGAGCGGCGGGATGATGATGCGGAACGCCTGCGGCAGGATCACGAGGCGCGCCGTCTGCCAGCGGTTGAGGCCGATGCTGCGCGCTGCCTCCACTTGCCCGACTGGGATGGCGTTGATGCCCGAGCGGAAGATTTCGGCGAGATAGGCGGAGTAAGCAAGCGCCATCGCGACGATGCCGCGCATCAGGTTGGGCGGATCGAGCACACCTTGCGTTGCGTCCTTGAGCGCACCGCTCAAGGGCAGGCCGACATAGAGCACGATCACCAGCATCGGGATGCCGCGGATCGTGTCGACGATGAACTCCGATCCGATCGCCAGCGGATGACGCTGATGCAGGTAGCCGCCGAAGGTGAGCAGGCCGAGGATGATTGCAAGCACGGCGACAGTGATGCCGGCGGCGCGATCGCGATCGTTCAGCGCTTCGGTTTTCCAGAGAACCGGCATGTCGGTAGGCACGGACGCCGCCGGCAGCAACGCCGCCGAGACACCCTCACCCTTGGCGATCGAGTCCAGCGCCTGCGCCGGGCCGACAAAGGTGCGCACCGGCGTTTCCGTCTGCGGCGCGCCGTCATACTGGCCGAAGCGAACGGCGCTGATCAGGCCCGCCGGCGTGTTGGTGACGATGCCGACCTTGCCTTCGAGCGTACCCGCAAGCACGTAAGGATCGCGTGGCTGCAGCAGGAACCAGGCGGCCGCGAGCGCAAGCACAAGCGTGGCGATGGCATAGTAGAGGCTGGTCCTGACCGTCGAGCGCAATTGCAGGAGCCCGACCCAGACGAGCCCCATGATCGCTGCCAGGATATAGGCCGCGATCGCAGCGCGGATCGTCGTCGCAACGCCTGCCGCAAAGGCGATATGGGCGAAGAAGAAGACGAAGACGAGGCCCGCGCCGTTGACGAGGCCGATCACCCAGCGGGCAAGGCGTCGCAGTTGCTCGCCGGAGGTCGTGCCCCCGCGCTTACTGAGGAAGAACAGACCCAGGCCCACGGCGGTGATCCCGAAATAGGCCGGAAACAGCCACGCCTCGACGCCGCGCACCATGAGATCCGCGGCATCGGTCAATTGCCGGGGTGTCACGCCCTTGACGATCAGAGTGGACTTGAACGGATCGACGCCATTGGCAACCACAGAGGCGATGAAGGGGTGGATATTGCGCCCGATCAAGAGCACCGTGGCCGCCGCGAGATTGAGCGCGGCGGCAAAGTTCGCAAGCCGCGGACGCGGCGCCTTGGCGCGCGAATAGACAATCACTGCCACGCCTGAGGCAAAGGCGATCGCCAGCGCCAGGAAGCCGGGGACAAAGGCCGACGAGCCGTTTTCGACGCCGAGAATGGCCTTCAGCGAGCGCTGGTAGTCGCCGGAGGAGATGAAGAGATAGATGATGAAGGGCAGCGCGGTCAGGATGATCAGATTGCTCGGACGCACGCTTCTCAGGAACGACATTCATTCCTCCGGGGGGCATAGACAGACAGATGGAGGACCCGGAGCGCGAGCGCTCCGGGTCCGATCGGCTCTAGGACCTTACTTCAGGCCCCAGTACTTGTTGATGAGCTGATCGAGCGTACCGTCGTCCTTGATCATCTTCAGGCCTTCGTTGAAGGCGGCGACGTTCTCGTCGCCCTTGCGGAAGACAAGGCCGAGCGGATCGGATTCGAGGTCCTTGATCGCCACCACGAGCTCGCCGGCAAACTCGCGTTCGTAGGCGGCCGCATTGGCGCCGTTGATGACGACGCCGTCGACATCCTTGTTCTTGAGCGCGATGATCGCGGCGCTGAACGTATCGTAGCCGGACATGTTTTCCTTGCCGACAACACTTTCAGCGACCTGCGCGTCGGTGGTGTTCGCCTGGGCGGCAAGCTTACGGCCGGCATCCTTGAAGCGATCGAGCGTGATGCCCTGGTCTTCGGCCCGCATCAGCACCGCCTGGCTGTTGACGATATAGGGATCGGAAAAATCCATCGCCTTCTTGCGTTCCTCGGTGATCGAGACGCCGGACGCGACGAGGTCGAAACTGCCCTGGTCGAGGGCTGCGAAGATGCCGTCCCAGCCAGTGGTGATGAACTCGGCCTGGCAGTTGATCTTGGCGCAGACGGCATTGACCACGTCGACGTCGAAGCCGACGATCTGGCCGGTCGCCGGATCGACGCTTTCCATCGGCGGTGACGTCGTGTCGGAGCCGACCTTCAAGAGCTTGCCGCCGAGATCGGCGGCGTGGGATACGCTCGAAGCAAGAGCCGCGAGGGCAAGCGCAATCATCAGTTTTTTCATGGTTCTCCTCCTTTTATGATCAAGTTCGTTTCAGGCGGCCGCCGAGATCATCGGACTGGCGCGCGATCAGTGTCGGCCTGAAGACCTGCCGCAACGCCTTGGGGTCCTCCCCATCCATGCGCCGCAGCAGGAACTGTCCGAGCGTGCGTCCAAGCACCTCGATCGGCTGATAGAAGGTCGTAACCGGCGGGGTGAAGTAGGCGCTGACGTGGATGTCGTCATAGGCGATGACGTCGACATCGACGCCGACCTCGCGGCCGAGACTGCCAAGCCCCGAAAGCACGCCGAGCGTGGTCGATTCGTTGATGCAGACGAAGGCCGTCGGCGCATCGGGAAGCTGCAGGAAGTCGATCACCGTCTGCCGGCCGAAATGGGTCGAGAGATCGCCCTCGGCGATCAATTCAAGCGGCGCATCGAGACCGGTCTCGCGGTACGCCCTGACGAAACCGTCGATCCTGTCGAGCGCGTAGGACAGTCGCCGCTGCGGATTGACAAGCGCAATCCGCCTGTGGCCGCCGGCAATCAGCCGTGCGGTCGCCGCATGGGCCGCCCATTCGTTGTCGATATCGACATGGGCATAGGCAAGTTCCTTGCGGCAGCGCCCCATCGAGACGAAGGGGAAATGCTCGCCAACGAGCAGATCGATGCGTGGGTCTTCGGCAAGGATGCCGGAAAAGATCAGGCCATCAGCAAGCCCCTGGTCGACGATCCGGCGCGCAGCCTCCGCGCCATCGGCCGCGTCGCGGATGACATGCACCGACATGCGATAGTCGGTGCCATCGAGCGCCTGGCTGATGCCGCTCAAGGTCTGGGTATATTCGACGCCGTCCCATTCGTAGTCGCGCGCAGCGGTCACCGGCATCAGCACGGCCGCCTGAAAGCTCTTGCCGGTGCGAAGCGCCATGCCGCGGGCATTGGCCTGGTAACCGACTTCGCGCGCCGCCTTGTAGATGATGTCTCGTGTCGCGGGAGCGACGACCGGCGATTCACGCAGCGCCTTCGAGATAGTGGCAATGGAATAGCCCGTCATCTCGGCCAAGGTCTTGATCGTCGGCGGCGGTGTGCGCCGCACCCTGTGCACTTGCGTCGCCATGCACCCTCCCAGGCTCGCGGCTTCTCCTTGAGCATATGGGTAACAGCCAATAAAAACGTTTTCAAGAAAAATAAAAACGTTTTTATTTCGACTGGCGCGCATGCAGAAGCGCGCGCCCACCACCGGCGGCACCGGCTTTCCAGCCCCTGGCCAGCGGGGCATTGATTTTCGATTGAGCGAGCAGCTAGCTCAGTGAGCCGTATACGCGCCATCAACGAGATGAACGCTCCCGGTGATGAAACTCGCCTGCTCAGACAACAGGAAGCAGATCAGGGCCGCGACTTCCTCGGGCGTACCGAGACGTCCCATCGGCTGCAGGGACATCATGCGCCTGTTACTTGCCACGTCCGCATTCTCGGCAGAGAGCGGAGTGCTGATCCAACCGGGCGCCACCGCGTTGATGCGAATACCCGTACGGGCATACTCGATCGCGGCTGCCTTCGTCAGCCCGACCACGGCATGCTTTGCCGCCGTGTAGGCGGCGGCGGTCGGCAAAGCCACGGCGCCTAGGATGGAAGACGTGTTGACGATGGCGCCCCCGCCCTGCGCCACCATCGCCGCGATCTCGTACTTCATGCAGTAAAAGACACCATGCAGGTTCACATTCATCAAAGCGTGCCAGCTCTCAATCGGATAGGAGGCAATCGTCTTGCGATCTCCATCGATGCCGGCATTGTTGACCGCAAGATGCAAACCACCGAAGGTCTGCACGGCGAACGTTACCAGCCTCTCCACGGCGGCAGCATCGGAGACATCGACTGCGACGTCATGGGCCTTGCCTCCGTTGGCGCGAATGTCAGCAGCGACCAGACGCACGGCTTCAGTGTCCACATCTGCGGCGACCACCTCTGCTCCCTCGGCAGCGAGTTGCCGAGCCACGGCTGCGCCAATTCCCGAACCCGCGCCGGTCACGAGCGCCACCTTGCCAGCGAAGCCTAGATTCATGCTGTCATTCCTACACTACACGTTTCGACCAATCGGGTGCCCATGACATCGCAAGTCATTCCATGAAATGCACTTCAGGCCCCGAACTCCCAATCCATAAGACGCAACAACAGATGAGAAGCGCAAGAATTCTTGACCCGATTCACGCTCCGGACCCAGACCCTGATTTCGGTTATACAATCCTTTCCATGCATTTCCCCGGGACAGAGCCCCAAGAAACCTGCGGCGCCAGTTGCTTATCCTGCCGCCAAACCCCGTCTGATTCATTCGAACTTGGCCCAGGAACATTGTAATGCTAAAAGCGAATCGGGGCGCACCATTTTTCTCAGCAGGTAAAGATGGACAATCACCGCATTACACGGAGATTCCTGATCACTGGAAGTCTGGGCCTGTTGGCCGGTTGCAGCTCGACTTGGCGGGGCGTTTCCTTCTCATCGCTCTACGGCGGCACCCCCGGCGTAGATCGCCGCTACCGAAAGCAACACGTCCGATACGACGGCGACCAGCCCGCTGGGACAATTGTCGTCGACACCAGGCAGCGCTACCTCTATTCGATCGAAGAAGGTGGCTGGGCGATGCGCTACGGGATTGGCGTAGGAGAGGAAGGGCTTACGATGAAGGGACGAGCTGTCGTCGGCCGAAAGGCCGAGTGGCCGTCATGGACACCGACCGCAAGCATGATCCAACGCAAGCCGGAACTGGCGCAATACGCTGGCGGCGTTTCCGGCGGCCCTCACAACCCGCTGGGGGCGTCGGCCCTTTACCTTTATCGCAATGGGCAGGACACCAAGTTCCGCCTCCATGGCACGAATGCACCTTGGACAATCGGGCAGGCCGTTTCCAACGGCTGCATCCGACTTACGAACGATGACATCGTTGATCTCTACGCACGGACGCCAGTTGGAACTTCGGTATTGATCATTTGATCGCGTACTCTATCTGACTGCGGTATTGGGGTAAGGCCGACATGCATTTGAAGCACCATTTAAACTTCGGTAACGATAAGCCGGATGACGAGTGTGCCCTTTCCGCACTAGGCCGAATCTTGAATTGCCACTAATACTAAGAACGTTGCCTTCGTATACCCATTCCGAACACAGAGGAAAGGAACTATTGATGAGCAGAATTCTAATCGTGACAGTTGCGTTGCTTTCGGTTGCCAGCCTTGCCGCTTGCGGTACGATCGGCAAAGGTAAGGGCAAGGCCCCACCACCGGTGGCCGAAGAACCCGCACCCATTCTTAAATAGTTACTGACCTTAGTTCGGGGAGGACCTCACGGTCCTTCCCGCCCTATCTGATCGTGGCCGGCAGACCACATATCGCGGCGCGCGGACCGAAATGCCACCGAGAGTGGCACGTTCACGGGCCCATCAGAATTCGGGAGATTTAACGCAGTAATGACGCGTTCAAGTGGTCGTATTTCGTTCGCTGTCCTGGCCGCAATGGCGGTTACGGCGTGCCAATCCCAAGACAAGGCCCCGCAGCCCCGATTTGTCTCAAGCTATGCGGGCACCACATCGCAACAGCGCGATCAGGGCTACTTCATCGAATTCCGCTCGCGTTATGCGCTCAGTTACGGCCACTCCTATGTGATTTTTGGCCGCCTGAACAAGTCGGGAGCGATGGTCAATCCGGAAGTGGCGGGATTAGCGCCTGCGACAAACGATACCGCCCCCTACGTGCTCGGCCATCTTCTGCCCGTGCCTGCCGAAACGGGCGCGAGCGACGGTGACCTTGAGGACCAATACAGGTCGGCAAGCTGGCGCGTCATGTTGAGCGAAGCGGAGTACAGAGAGGTCGTCGCCAAGATCCGAAAACTGAAGGCCGAAGCAAAATTTTGGCAGGCATCAGTCTACAACTGCAACGCGTTCGTCGCCGACATCGCGCGTTCCATGGGATACAAGACGCCTGGCATCTGGCTCAGGCCGCAGGAGTTCATTACCAGGCTTCGCGAAATGAACGGCGGTTAAGCTGACGGACGCGCGCGCCCCGTGCCCCTGAGGAGCGGCGAGGGCCGCTCATGTCCGCATTCACTGTCACCACTGTTGCCAGTGGCCAATCGACGATAGTGTATTGGCGCGCGACCACAGCTTTAACACCTTGTCAGGTTGAAGTGACGCATGGCAGTGTCTTCCCTGCTTGCCGTTTCTGCGGCCGGGCGCCGCAGTAAAAGCTTAGGTGAATCAACGTGAACATGTCTGTCGCTTCCATCGGCGAAATCGTCTGGGTCATTTGCATCATTGCCTGGTACGTTGTCCGTTACCCCTTCGAGCGCCGCGCGAAGCGTGTGCGGGTGACGAGCAGTCGCCGATCGGCCACCGACACGATTGGCCTGGCTGCCGCCTTGCTGGGCCTTGCCATTCTGCCCGCGATTTATGTGGCAACAGGATTTCCCAGATTTGCCGACTATCCGGCCTCTCCATGGATGATCGGCCTTGGGGCACTCATCTTTGTCGGGGCCTTGTGGACGTTCCGCAGGACACACAAGGAACTCGGCCGCAACTGGTCGATCTCGCTTGAAATCCGCGAAAAGCACCAGTTGATCAGCAAGGGTCCGTACGCGCTTGTGCGCCATCCGATGTACACAAGCTTCCTGCTCATGGGAATCGGGCAGATGTTTTTGCTGTCGAACTGGGTGGTCGGCCTTGCGGGCGTACTTGGCTTCGCCGTGCTTTTTTTCCTGCGCGTGGACAAGGAGGAGCGCCTGATGCTGGAATTCTTCGGTCCCGAGTACCGCGCCTACATGGACAGGACGAAGCGAATAATACCCTATCTTTACTAGAGGTGGCATGATGCGGGGCCGATCGGTCAAGCTTTCTGCGGCACGACGCCTTGTCGGGGATCTGATGAGATTTTCGATAATAGTGCCGCGGGTTACGGTGCAACGGCAGATGAACATCGGCGCATTGCAAAGGGCCAGGGCGAGCCAACCAGAACGGCCGTCGTGGGTGGTGCTTTTTCTCAAGGGTTATGGGCTGCTTTCGAAGGAAACGCCGGAGTTCCGCCGGGCCTATGTCAAGCTGCCGAGACCGCAACTCTACGAGTATCCGGGAAGCGTCGCGTCCGTGGCGCACGAGCGCGAACACGAAGGTGAACGGGTCGTGCTTCTCAGTACGATCAAGACACCCGAACGGCGGTCCATCTCCGAGTTGAGCGCCATGCTCCAGGAGGCTCGATCGCGTCCCGTGCTCGAGATCAGGGAGTTCAAGCGTGCTCTAAAGATTGCACGCTTGCCGGCGCCGCTGCGGAGGCTGCTGATGTGGCTTAGCCTCAACATGGGACGTCAGCGGAGCCACCGCTTCGGCACTTTCCAGTTGTCGGTCTATTCCGGCCTGGGTGCGGAGTCGCTCAATCCGCTGACACCTCTGACGACGATCTTCAACTATGGACCGATCGGCGAAGACGGATCGGTCACCGTACGCATTCACTATGACCACCGCGTCATGGACGGCGCCAATGTCGCGCGCGCCTTGGCGCGTTTCGAGGAAATATTGAACGGCGAGATCGCTGACGAGGTGGCAGGCCTATCCAAAGGCGAGAACCCGTCAATCGCCGCGCCGGAGCCATCGGCATGACATCGCATGAGATATCACGGCCCGCAATTGTCGTTGTCGGAGCGTCCCGGGGCATAGGCCGAGCTATTGCCGAGCTTGCCGCGCGAGACGGTGCGCCTGTCGTTCTGGTGGCCCGATCCATCGATGGCTTACATGTGGTGGAATCCGCAATCAAACAAGCGGGCGGCGAGGCTTTCTCCCTTTCGCTCGACCTTGCCTCCAACGATGCAGCGCGCAACCTCGAGGCGTTCCTCTCACGCCAGGGCCTCATTTGTGATGTCCTTGTCAACAGCGCCGGCTACGGCCTGCGCGGGGCGGCGACGGCCTTGCCAAGTGCCGACCAGGTCGGAATGATCGATGTCAACATTCGTGCGCTGGCCGACCTGACACTGCATTTGCTCCCGGGCATGGTGGCACGACGCCGCGGCGGCATCATCAATCTCGCCTCCGTCGCCAGCTTCACTCCCGGCCCGTACATGGCGATGTATTATGCGAGCAAGGCCTTCGTGCGTTCCTTTTCCGAGGCGCTATACCAGGAGACGCGAAGGACGGGCGTAACGGTGACCTGCGTTGCGCCCGGGCCGGTATCGACCGAATTCCTTGAAAAATCTGGCGCCAACAGGGCTGCACTGTTCAAGGTCCTGCCAAAAGCCAGCTCGGAATACGTGGCAACATGCGCCTGGCGTGGCTTCAAGGCCCGCCGGCGGCTGGTCATTCCCGGCATTTCCGCCAGATTGGCAATCCTGATGGCAGGCGTCCTTCCCACCGCAGCGCTATTGCCGCTGGTTGGCCGGCTGCAACTGCGCGGCAACGACCCTTGCCCTTGCGGATCTGGAAAACAGCTCAAGCATTGCTGCCGCGCAGGTCACCCCAAAGGCGGAACAGCCTCGGCTTGAGATTGCGGCGTCGGCATCCGACCCCCTCGGGCAAGCACATGAAGCAAATACGCCGCGGCCCTAATCAGGAGACCGCGGCGTATTGGAAATCACCGGTGTGCTGGCAGGCAAACTCCGCTCAATCGATGTCGTCGTTGTCGGCCGCGCTCATGTGGTCGCGGTTGCCGTAGATGATCTCGCGCTTGCCGACGTGGTTTGCCGGACCGACAAGGCCCTCCTTTTCCATGCGTTCGACCAGCGAAGCCGCCCGATTGTAGCCGACGCCGAGGCGGCGCTGGATGTATGAGGTCGAGCACTTCTTATCGCGCAGCACCACCTTGACCGCCTGGTCATAGAGCTCGTTGCCGTCTTCCGACGCGAGCGCGCTCTTGTCGAAGACCGGGGTCTCTTCCTGCGGCTCCTCTTCCTCTTCTTCCGCCGTGACGGTTTCGAGGTACTCGGGACGCCCTTGCGTCTTCAGATGCGCGACGACGTGTTCGACTTCGAGGTCGGAGACGAAGGGGCCGTGGACGCGGGCAATGCGCCCGCCACCCTGCATGTGCAGCATGTCGCCCTGGCCAAGCAGCTGTTCAGCGCCCTGCTCGCCAAGGATCGTGCGGCTGTCGATCTTGGACGTCACCTGGAACGAGATGCGGGTCGGGAAGTTCGCCTTGATCGTGCCAGTGATGACATCGACCGAGGGACGCTGCGTCGCCATGATCAGGTGGATGCCTGCCGCACGCGCCATCTGGGCGAGCCGCTGGATCGCGCCTTCGATCTCCTTGCCGGCAACCATCATCAGGTCGGCCATCTCGTCGACGATGACGACGATATAGGGCATCGGTGCGAGATCCATTTCCTGCTGCTCGAACAGCGGTTCGCCGGTGCCCTTCTCGAAGCCGGTCTGGACGGTGCACATCACAGGCTCGCCCTTTTCGCGGGCGGCGGCTGCACGCTGGTTGTAGCCGTCGATGTTGCGAACGCCGAGCCGCGACATCTTGCGGTAACGGTCTTCCATCTCGCGCACGGCCCACTTCAGCGCCATCACGGCCTTCTTCGGGTCGGTCACGACAGGCGTCAAAAGGTGCGGGATGCCGTCATAGACGGAAAGTTCGAGCATCTTCGGATCGACCATAATCAGGCGGCACTCTTCCGGCTTCAGCCGGTAGAGCAGCGAGAGAATCATCGTGTTGATCGCCACCGATTTGCCCGAGCCGGTGGTGCCGGCAACGAGCAGATGCGGCATCTTCGCGAGTTCGGCAATCACCGGCTCGCCGCCGATCGTCTTGCCGAGGCAAAGCGCCAGCTTGTAGCCGGTCTTGCGGAAATCGACGGATTCGATCAGTTCGCGGAAATAGACGGTCTCGCGCGTCGCGTTTGGCAGTTCGATGCCGATGACGTTGCGGCCGGGAACAACCGCGACGCGGGCCGAGAGCGCCGACATGGAGCGGGCGATATCGTCGGCAAGGTTGATCACGCGCGACGACTTCACGCCGGGCGCCGGCTCGAATTCATAGAGGGTTACGACCGGACCGGGGCGAACATGGATGATCTCGCCCTTGACGCCGAAATCTTCGAGCACGCTTTCGAGCAGGCCGGCATTCTGTTCCAGCTGTTCCTGCGTCATGAAGAAACCCTGGCCGACAGGTGCTTCCTGCAGCAAGTCTTCCGACGGAAACTCATAAGCATCACCACCCAGGGCGCGCTCGACTACACCGATCGCAGGCATGGTGCTGGGGGCGCGAGTGACCTGGGCTGGCATGGTGATTGCCGCCTTCGAGGCGACCGGTGCGGGCGGCTCGACTTCAACCGGCTCGACGTCGACGATTGCCGGTTCGGTTGTCGCTACGTCCGTGGGTGTCTCGGCCATTTCAACAGTTGCCGGAGCGATCACGCTTTCGATCTCACCCGCAACAACAACCTCGTGCTGCTGCGTCGAGACATCCTCCGCCTTCGCGCCACGGACGTCGACGACGCGGAACAGCGAGGTGATCGCCGTCGGCGGCAAGCGGCGGATTTCCACCGGACGCACCGGTGCGGAAGGGGCAGCGTCAACGTCAGCGGTCAACGGCGCCAGTTGCATGGGGGCGGGCGTCTCTGCGAAGGGTCTGGGTCGCGCGACTTCCTCACTGGAATCCGCCGCGTCATCGGCGGGACCGAATTCGAAGAAGGCGAAATCGGACAGGAAGGTCGCTTGCGGTGCGCGGTTGTCGGCGGCCGAGTCCGCATGAGCAGATGCGGCCGACACGTCTGCGACCGGCTCGGAAACAACGATCGGCGCAGTGAGAACCGGCGCAAGCGCGACGCTGTCATCGGTCTGAGCCTCTGCGCGCTCGAGCATTGCCGGCTCGATGGTGTTTTGCGCTGCGGTCCAGGTCGGGAGCTGGTTCGTCAACATGCGCAGCAGTTCGGACGGGCTATAGGATGGCAAGGTCACTTCAGCCTGCGGCGCGTCTGCAACGGTCGCGGCGGACGCCTCAATCACGACCTCGTCAAGCGCAACCGGCGGGACAGCCACGACGGTATCGGCAGCAACCGGCTGCGCCTGCGCCGTCACCTCGGCGGTGGCCGCAACAGCATCAGCGACTGGCAGAGATTCTTCGGCAGCCGTTTCGCTTGCGTCCACCTGCGGCGCGCGCCGCTTCATGAATTCGCGCTCCGGCGTGCGCGTGAAGCGCACATTCGGCGCCAGGAAGAAATGGCTCTCCCAGGTGGAATCACCGTAATGACCGGCGATCTCCGAAAGGGTCGGCAGCGGCTCGCTGGTCGTCGCCGTCACCTGAGCCGGCGCATAGGCGGAGCCCTGCCCATAGAGCCGGGTCGCACGGCTCATGGTTTCGGTCTGCTGGTTCGCAGGCCTGCGGGGCGCCGTCGGCGCCTCGTACAACTGATAGGGATCGGCGGTTACCGCCTCATGGGTGGGCATACCGCTCAACGCATCATCCTGCGGACCATCGAAATAGTCCGCCTGGTTTGCATCATGCAAAGCAGCCTGTGAGAAGTTTGTCCTGGGAATACGCATGGGTCCTGGAAGAGCTAGAGACATCGCCGAGGGGCCTTCTAAGCGATAGGAAATGAAGGTTAACAACTCCCTTCCAACGCCCCGTTTCCTGCCGGCGCGCCTGGTCGATTGCCGTCTTTGTGAGGACCGGATGCAACGGCAACGGCCCGCTTCTCAAGGGCGCCGCGACCAGCCTCAGGCGAACGAAAATATTTTCTTGGAGAGATCCGATCCCGTCCCTGGGAGCGGCGCGACAGATGCGTCGTTGGTTCATGCCGTCGAATTGGCATTTCCTCAGTGTGGCATCCTGGATTGGCCGGGGGCTGCGATGGGTCAGAAAGCGGACGGGACAAAATTCTCCCGAAAGAACTTAGGGCCGGCTCTGGCGCGCGAACGAGAGGACGCGAAAACCGAGGCGGTCATCCCTCTCCTCACCCGGCCAATCGCGATCATCGCATCGCCGGAGCGGCCGCCTTCCCCTTGGCGAGCGGGCCGCCCATTGTCACGTAGACGCCTTTCATTCGCATCTCGGGCGCGAGGGTATCGGGGTTGCGGTCTGCCGCGATTGAAAGTGCCGCTATCCCAAGGTTCACTAGATCGGAAATTCCCCTGGCCGGGTTTCAATCGTGACCCACCTGAGGTCGGTAAAGCTCTCGATGCCCGCTTTACCGCCGAACTTTCCATTTCCGGACGCCTTCACGCCACCAAAAGGCATTTGGGCTTCGTCATGGACAGTCGGGCCATTGATGTGGCACATGCCCGACTGGATCATCCGGGCCACTTTTAGACCGCGGGCGGCATCACGCGTGAATACAGAAGCCGTCAAGCCATAATCGGTGTCATTGGCCAGATCGATGGCGTGGGCTTCGTCGCGCGCGCGAATAATGCCGACGACCGGCCCAAAGCTTTCTTCACGGAAAAGTCGCATATCCCGGGTCACCCCATCGATCACATGGGCAGGCATGAGTACGCCGTCAGCTTCGCCACCGTTGAGTTGCGTGGCTCCGGCCGCGACTGCATCGTCTACCAGGGACCTGACATGTGCGACGGTTTTCAGATCGACGACAGCACCCAGAGGTGCTTCGCCTATACGCGGATCGCCTACGGACAAGGTAGCGACCTTGACTTGGAAGCGCCGAACGAATTCGTCTGCGACCGTTTCCACGACGATGATGCGTTCCGTCGACATGCAGATCTGGCCCTGGTTCATAAATGCGCCGAAGGCGGCGGCCCTGACGGCTTCATCCAGATCGGCGTCTTCAAGCACGATAAGAGGCGCCTTGCCGCCGAGTTCGAGTACGGCCGGCTTCAGATTTTCGGCACAACGTCTGGCGATAATCTTGCCCACTGCGGTGGAACCGGTGAAATTGACTCGTCGCACTGCGGGATGGTCGATCATTGCGCCCACGACCTCGCTCGCATTCTGGGGCGCATTGGTGATCAGATTGAGCGCCCCGCCGAAGCCCGCCTCGACAATGGCTTCAATATATGCACGCAAAAGCGCGAACTTGCCTCAATGAAAATACCGGCCGCCGCACGAGACGCAGCGGTCGGCGAAGCTGCCTAATGCCTGAGATTTTTCGCCTTGAAGAGAATCGAATCCGCCGCCAGTTCTTTCCGGGCGTGCGACTCGCAAATGACTATGCCAAAAGTCACGAGCGCAGGATCTTCGCAGCGCCACGGGTGCACGGGCGCGCAAGTGGCGATCGGACCCATCGAGCGATTCGCACCGGGGGCTCAAAACACTCGGATCGCATTTGCATGCGACATAACGCTTGCAGAAATAGCAAGCAGAAAAGACTCTCGTGGCGGTTTTCAAAGATCCGGTCTCGGGAACCATCGAGTGGGCCGCTATAGAAAACCTGCTTGTCGCTGCCGGCGCGAACGTCATCGAAGGAAACGGCTCTCGCGTCAAGTTCGAAAAGGGACGGCATAATCGCGAGCTTCCATCGTCCTCATCCCGACAAGGATGCATAGCGTTATCAGGTTCGCGATGCTCGCGAGTTCCTGACGCAAATTGGAGTAGAACCATGAACACCATGACTTACAACGGTTATCACGCTCGCATAGAGTTCGACGCGGAGGACGAACTGTTCTTCGGTAGGATTGCAGGCATTTCTGACGTAGTCGGGTTTCACGGGGACAGCGTTGGTGAACTGAAGAAGGCATTCAACGAGGCTGTCGACGATTACCTTGAGGCCCGCAAGAGCATCGGCAAAGAGCCTCAAAGGCCCTATTCAGGCAAGATGATGTTTCGTGTTGCTCCTGAAGTGCACCGCCGGGCTGCTTTGGCGGCCGAACTTTCGGGAAAAAGCCTCAATCAGTGGGCCGAGGAGGCACTGGAAGAAGCCGCGGCGCACTTCCCTGAAGCTCGTCTTTCAGCGTAGCGCGTCCATGGGTGCAGGATGGCCGCAGACTCAGCCTCGGTGCCGCGTGCTTTGAGAAAGTCACGTAAAGCGTCGCTATCGTAAGCCGTATCCGCCGCGCAAAGGCGGGTCGCCGGCAGAGACCCTAGCCCTGGCCGTGCCCGGCGCGGTTCCGTTGCTCCCCGCGATCATCGTGACGCAGACGCCCGTCGAGCTACTAAGCGAACTCGTCTACGTACGCCTCGCGCCGAAGTTGGCCGTTCGACGCTTACGTCTGCAGGGACCATCTGAGGCCGTTGCCAGGTTTCGACATGCTGATCGGAACCTCTCGGACCGCCTCGGCCCGCGGGGGACCGAAACCAAAGTACATGCCAGCTCGCCATCCACAGCGCCTATGCGAGGGTACCCTTCGGGTCACCATCGTCGGAGTAAAGCACCAATCGACCATCGATGAGACTGAGGCGTCGGTCCATTCGGGAGGCCATGTCGAGATCATGGGTGACCGCGACCACGGTCCTGCCCTGTTCGCGCACCAGCGTTTCCAGGATCTTGAAGACCTGCTCGGAGCTGCTGCTGTCGAGGCTGCCGGTCGGCTCGTCGGCAAGGATCAGCGGCGGATCGTTGGCGAGCGCGCGGGCAACCGCCACGCGCTGCCGCTGCCCGCCCGAAAGCTGGTCGGGTCGCTTGTCCAAATGGTCTGCAAGGCCGAGTGCGGCAAGCAGGCCGCTCGCCCTTTCCCGCATCTCGCTTCGATTAAGCCGGCCGAGTTTGCGCATGGGTATCTCGACGTTTTCGCGGGCGGTAAATTCCGGCAGCAGGAAGTGGAACTGGAAGACGAAGCCGATATTGGCAAGGCGCGTGGCGGCGCGCTCATCCTCGTCCATCCGCTCCGTGTCTCGGCCGCCGATCGTAATCATGCCGCCCGTCGGTCGGTCGAGCAGACCAAGCAGATAAAGAAGCGACGACTTACCGGAGCCTGAAGGGCCAGTGACCGCGACGAATTCCCGTTCGCCGATGGTGAGCGAGATGTCCTTCACCAAGGTGACCGGTATCGTCTCGTTCAGGATGCGCGTCAGATCCCTGGTTTCGATCAGCGTGCTCATGTTGCGCCCCGGATGATGTCGACGGGATTGGCGCGGGCGGCACGCCTCGCCGGCAGATAGCCGGCGACCGCCGCCGATCCGAGCGCGAAGGCGGCAGCGATCAGGTAGTGCAGCATGCTCCAGGCGATCGGCAGCCGGGTCATTTCCTGGCCGGTCGCCGCGAGTTCGAAGCGGACGAGCGAGAGCGCATAGATCATCGCGAAACCGAGCGCCCAGCCGAGAAGCGTGCCGGCAGTGGCGATCGCCACGCCTTCGAGCACGAAGAGGATGCGCATGTCGGTCTCGGTGAAGCCAAGCGACTTCATGATGGCGATATCGCGCGCCTTTTCGTGAGTGATCGTCGAGATAATATTGAAGATGCCGAAGCCGGCGACCAGCATGATCGCCGCGACGACCGTGTACATGATGACATTGCGCACGACGAGCGCTTCCAGGATCGACTCGTTGGCCTCCTGCCACGCGACCGCCTTGTAACCGAGTTCCGCCTCGATGCGCCGTGCGACAGCCGGGGCCGCGTTCGGATCGTCGAGCTTGATGTTGATCTCGTTGATCGCGTTCGGTCGGGCCGAGAGGATTTGGGCGCTCTTCTGCAGCACATAAGCCTCGCCTTCGTCGCGGGCGGTCGTGCCGGTGTGGAAGAGGCCGACGATCTTGAAGCGACGGCTGAGGCCTTCCGAAGAGACGGCGGTGATCGTATCGCCGAGCTTTGCCCCGAGCCGGGACGCCATGGTGTCGCCGATCACCACATTGTTGCCGCCGGCCGCAAGTGCGGCGAAACTGCCCGCCTTGAAGTCTTCGATGATCGGCGAGACCCGGGGTTCCGCCTGTGGATCGATGCCGATGACGGCGGCGCCGACCTCCTGGCCGGAGTAACGAATAACGCCCTGCGCCTTGAGGGTCGCAGCAAAACGGCCGGGGACCCAGCCATCGAGCCAGGAGAGCGCTGCGGTGGGATTGATGATGCCGCGGCGGTCGTCGCGCGGTCTCAGTCCGGAAATGGCTGCGGCATCGAAAAGGTCCTCCGCAGGTTGTCTGCGCGCCGTGCGCTGCTCGTCGCTCACCTGCACGTGCGGCATGGTGTCGACGAGTTGGCGAACGAAATCGTCTTGGCCGCCCTGCATCAACGCAGCCATGGCGATGGAGAAGCCGACGCCGACGGCAACACCCAGCATTGCGACGATCGTCTGCCTACCTCGGCCGGAAATGTGCGTCAGTGCGATGTCGAGGATGAGGCGCATGGCGGGCTCATTTCTCCGGCGAAGGCGTGGTCGTCACCCGCGTGCCGTCGGCAAGGCCGGTCGGGAAGGGGGAGACGACGCGCGCGTCGTCTTTGAGGCCGGAGAGTACCTCGACGCCGTCGGCGCCGTGGATGCCCGTTTTCAGTTCACGGATCATGGCACGCGTGCCGTCGATGACAGCGGCTTTCGATCCTTCCAGAGCCACGGTCGGGAGAATCAAGGCGCTGTGCGCTACCCGCACGATGATGTTGACGTCGGTCGACATGCCGATCCGAAGCGGCGTGTCGTCGGGGAGCCGGAAGCGCACGCGATAGGTCTTCGTCACCGGATCGCCCTTCGGGGTGATGCTGTCGACCGTCGCCTCCAGCTTGCGGTCGGGAAAGGCGTCCGAGCGCAGCAACGCCTTCTGGCCGACTTCAACCCGCGGGATATCCTCCTCATTGACGTCGGCGGTGACGATCAGCGGTTTCGGTTCGCCCACCCAGAAGAGCACCGTGCCGAGATCGGCGACCTCGCCGATCTCGCCGTCTTGCCGGAGCACTTGCCCGGCGCTCGGTGCTCTAAGCACATAGGTCGCGAGCCGTGCCTGGCGGCCGGCGACGAGCGCTTCGAGCTGCCCAAGTTCGCTGCGGGCCCGGTCGACCTCCTGCGCGCTGATCGTGCTGCGCTCGGAGAGCGCCAGTTTGCGCCGATATTCCTCCTGCGCCAGCGTCAGCCGCGCCTGGAGTTCGCCGAGCACCGCCCGTGCCTCGGTGTCGTCGAGACGGGCGAGCACGTCGCCCTTGGCGACACGCTCGCCCTCGCAATTGCATTGTTCGACGATGCGTTCGGCGACCGTTGGCGTGACCTTCGCCCAGGTGCGTGGCTCCACGACGCCATCGGCATAGATGATCTCCGCCGCATCGCCGCGCTTCGGCGTGATGGTGGACACAGGCACCGGGCGAAACAGGTACCAGGAGACGGCTGCGCCGATGGCGACGACGATTGCCGATCCGATTGCATAACGAGCCTGTCGCACGAGACGCTCCTTGAACGCTTCCAGTCCGTTCTGTATAAATAGACCGACGGTCGGTTTGTTTCAAGGATACGGGTTGTCCTTGCGATCGGGAGCGTCGTGGACCGCGCCGCAAACCCGTGCTAAGCCGCCGCTCTGGGAGCGCGTATGGTCAGAATAAAGAAATCGCCGGAACTCCGATCTAACGAGCTGATCGATTGCGCCGAGCGTCTGTTCTTCCAGCACGGCTACGAGAGCACGACGGTCAACGACGTCATCCGCGAGGCCAATGTCTCCAAGGGCGCCTTCTACCACTATTTCGTCTCGAAGGAGGCGCTGCTGGAGGCGGTCGCGACCCGCCTTGCCGAGCGGAACCTCAAGGAATTACAGCCGCTTTTCGAGGATCCGTCGCTGGATGCGGTCGGGCAATTGAACGCGCTCTTTGCCGGCTCGCGGCGGCTGAAGCTCGACATGGCGCCGCAGTTGAAGAACACTTTCAACGCCCTCTTCAAGCCCGAAAACGTCGCGCTCTACCACCGTATCGACGAGGCGTTGATGGCCGTCAGCGTGCCGCTAGTCGCCGAGATGCTTCGGCGCGGACACGAGGAGGGAACGCTGGATGCGCCCGATCCGGAAGCTGCGGCCTTGATGCTGCTGCAACTGCGCGTGAGCGTCGCCAAAGTGATGCACACGGCGTTGAAGCGTTACGAGGCCGGCGATATCGAAGCTGCTGCGGCGATGCTCGACGGATGGATGCGCACCTACGGCACGGCCATCGAGCGCTTCCTGAAACTTCGCGATGGATCCATTGAGGTGACCGAGCCTGGCTTTGCTCGCGCCTTCCTCGAAGCCTAACCCAATTCATTGCCCAAAACTGTCGTGCCGCCTCTTCACGTCACGCGCGAGACCGTGTGGTTAATGCCGCCACACCTTGATGACTTCCTGCCCGATCGACCAGCACAGCGACTTCGTCTGCACAGTCGTCTAGTCGGTTCGGCTACGGTCACATGTGCGGCGGGTCAAGCCCGCCGCGGCTAGTCTATATCGAGTGATTAGGACCGAGAGCGTTAGCCCCCGGGAGCAGCGCAAGTTCACCCCGGACCGAAGGGCCTCAAGCGGCAGCCTGAGGTTGTTGGGTTGTTGGGCGTTCCACATCCTGAAATCAAGCTTTCCCAACTTGGCGGATCCAAGAGGAACCAGAGGCTGATCATCGACGCCCAGTCGACGCCAGCATACCAATATCTTTGATCAGTCATGCCTTCTCCCCGTTTGAGCCTACGAGCTACCGCGATCTTCGCCGATCCCTGTGCTGGTGCCCGCAAAAAGGCACAGGTTCGACGCGAACTCTCCCAGGGCATCGATCACGGCCAATCCGACGGGGGCACGTGTCCCCTCCCCCAAGGTGCTCGAAGCACAGGGCGCGATGGGTCGCTCCCGACGAACCGGCTCGGTTCGGGAAGGCTACGCCAATTCGGGCCGTCGCCCATGGTGCGGCCTCAAACAGCACCGCTAATCGCGCATGAAGCCCTGCAGTTCCTCGGGCGTTACCTTGCCGTCCTTGTTTGTATCGGCCTTGTCGAAGATCCTCTTGTGGATCGTGGTGACTTCTTCAAACGAAAGCGCACCGTCGCCATCGCTATCGGCAACGGCAAACATGATTTTCATCATGTGGCCATGCATCATGCCTTGCCGCATCCGCCCCATCATGCCGTATTGTCGCCCCCCCATCATCGCCCCCGGCATCATCTCAATGTCACCGGGTTGCTCATTTTGTTTCTCGGCCGGGGCATCTTGGGCGAAGGACGGCGTTGGGCTGCCGGATAAGAACGCGGCGATAATCGCCACATATACGTATCTCGTCGTGGTCATCTGCGTTCTCCTGTCGATCACCGGATATCTACTGCCAAAGACCCTGGATTTGCCTCGCTTTGGCGTGCGTGCGATATCCAACAAGCACCAGACTACCTCTAAGACCGAGCCGGTTCCTTGCGCCACATCAACTGAGCACGGCCCAGTTCCAGGCGTGACAGCAAATGTTGTTGGAACGTAGAATCACGATGCTCACATGGGCACGAAGGTTAGAGCTCACCGCCTGGTTTGCAGTGGCTACTCCGGTTCGCTTCCTACTCCGGCGCCACACGTTTTTGCCATCCGGTACTATCGAAGGAGACAGAAACTGCCACGAGCCGATCCAGCAGCCGACACGGAGCGGAAAATGACGAGGAGGCACGTCGCCATGGCACCTCCTCCCTCATTCATTTGGTCAATGTTTGACTACCACCGCGATGGTGGAGGTCAACCTTTGGACGCAGCTATTCCGTTACGGTCAACATGGCACGCATTCCGGCCTCGTAGTGCCCCTTTATGTTGCACAGGAGCACATAAGAGCCAGGTGCGAGCGTTGCTTTGAGCTTGCCATCAGATCCGGGCTTGAGATCGGACACTTCGCCGAGGCTTTCCAGCTGTTTTTCGTCAACCCCGTGCTTGGCCGCGATGACCTTGATCTTCTGGTCGGCTGACTTCAGCTTCACGAGGACCATCTCGTGCTCTTCAGCCACAGCGTCGTTGTGAACCAGAAAGACTGTTTCTCCGGCCTTTATAACCGACTTATCAAGCGTGATCGTCATGGAGCCCCCCGCCTCGCCACCTTCGACGACCTTGACGGTCGAGGCGGCAAATACTGGAGACGCCATGCAGAGGAGGGCGATTGCGGAGAGCTTGGTTCTCGAGAAGTGCATCCAGTTATCCCTTTTTCGCTGATGTCGTTTTGAGCAATCCAACCGAAACTTGACAGGTCCTGAACGACCGGAAGTAACAGCCGGCAGCGGGTATCTTCTACATTGTAGGTCCTGTCCATCAGCTGTCACGGACAAGACGCGACACGACAAGGTCCTTGTTCAAACCTTGGCGCCCATGCCTTATTAAAAGCGCCCTCGGTTCGCTCATCCGGCACGGCCTGTACCGGAATTATCGACACAATCAACACTGAAGCGTGAGACCCGAATGGGTGGCACGAGGGCTGACGTTCGCCGCATGCAGGACCGTTGCTCGTGAGCGTTCAAACCAGGGGTACTCCGACTGCCCTGTGCTAGTTTATCCGCGGCGACGGAACCAGCGGATTCATGGTCTTCACCGTGGCCGGTCAAATGCTCTACCGAGAACTAGTCTCGTTGGAGTGGCATGCTCCGCGCTGTGATGCCCAGTCTGTCGTCGTCGGCCCGCGTCAGTTGCTCCGACGCTAGACCGCCGATCCCGCCCCCGTGAGGTTCAACCTTATCGATCGTTTGCTGATCAATAGGTTCCTGACGGTTCATGGAACGAGGACAGCTGCGCCTGTCAGTCTGCCATGGCGGAGATCGTCGAGCGCCTCGTTCGCCCTTTCGAGCGAGTAGATAATGGTGTGTGTCTTCACTTGGGCTTGTCGTGCAATAGGAAAGAACTCGCGGGCATCGACGCGTGTCAGGTTTGCAACTGAAACGATTTCACGTTCTTCCCACAAGATCGAATAGGGCATCTGGGGAATATCGCTCATGTGTATGCCAGCACACACCACGCGCCCGCCCTTGCGCACGGAGCGCAGCGCAGTCGGCACAAGTTCGCCCACTGGCGCAAAGATTATGGCAGCGTCAAGCAACCCTTCCGGTGCCTCGTCCGACCCACCCGCCCAGCTCGCACCAAGACTGATTGCGAAGCGCTGCGCTTGGATGTCACCGGGCCGGGTGAAGGCATAGATTTCGCGTCCTTGCCATACCGAGATCTGCGCAATGATGTGTGCGGCGGCGCCGAAGCCAAAGAGACCGACGCGCCTGGCGTTTCCTGCCTTTTTCAGCGCCCGCCAGCCAATAAGGCCAGCACAGAGAAGTGGCGCAAAAGCCACCGGATCGGCCGCAGGGTCGAGTTCAAAGGCAAAGCGTTCATCGGCGATGGCGTGTGTGGCAAACCCGCCATCGCGCGTGAAGCCCGTGAAGAGCGGCGCGTCGCAGAGGTTCTCCAGGCCGGCACGGCAATAGGGGCAATGGCCGCAGGTGAAACCCAGCCAAGGCACACCAACGCGGCTGCCAACAAGAGATGCATCGACATCACCGCCAACCGCCTCGACAACTCCGACAATCTCGTGACCTGGCACTAGCGGAAGTTTGGGACGATCGAGTTCTCCGTCTACCACGTGCAAGTCGGTGCGACAGACCGCGCAGGCCTCCACGCGTATTCGGATTTCGCCATGACCTGGCGGTGCGTCCGCAAGGGTTTTCAGGATCAATGGCGTCCTGGGTTTTTCAAGCACCATCGCCCTCATCACATACCTCAACTGCCACGATATGGGCTAAGGCGACCTATGCCGCGCAAGACACTTCGCTACGCTCTGGGTCACTCGTCTGGGGCGGAAAGCCTGAGCGGGCTCGTCAGTGTGATTATTTGCCGATGCTGGTCTGAATCCACGATCTCCAGACCGCTAAGCCCGTCGACCCCTTCGAGAATTGCTATACTGGCCGGCTTGTGAATGAGATGATCAAGCCCTTCCATAGCAATTTCAAGGAGATCTCCCTTGGGATCGAAGGTGATGCCGACCAATGGGACCGATTTCGCCTGGATCTGATCACCCAGTCGCAGGCCGGTAATCTCGACCTGCGCCCGCTTGCCTCGAAGGGCTTTTGCCATCCGCTCGAAAAAGAAATGCCACTCGGGCCGAGCTAAAATGCGACTGGTCATATTCATCACTCCTGTTGATCAGCGGTCAGAGGACGCGCAAGCCGGCGACTCCCGATTTTCCCGTATCGACGTTTCACCGACAAATGCATGATTGAACGCCTCGCGATATATGTCTTGCGCATGCCCGGGCAGGACCAGCCTGAGAGGCGCCGGCAGATCGTTGTTGGAACCGTAGGGCATCGGCTTCACTCAACTTTGCTCCGGGGATCGAAAGTGTCCGTCCACATCGCTCCAGCCCACCCATCCTAGGTCCGACGTAGATGAGCGCATGGGCGCGCTGACGTAGGCATCGAGGATAGCCCACTTCCGGACCTTCGGCTTTGTCGGCGATCAAATGGCTGAGCCAACAGGCCCCGATTGGCCACCAACCCTCAACGCAAATAGCACAGACACCCTCACGCCTGTCGCGTTCATCTGCCGGTGCGACGGCCGTCGCCGCCCGGGCAGCAATTCCAAACCGGAACGCATGTTCTATTGGCCCAAACAAGTCCCCACAGCCATCAATGGTAGTGCTGAGCGCGACCGCGAGAACAGACTTCGCTCACCGCAGCGAGCCAGGAGTTGCGCAGTCGGCCTCGTTGGCAACGCGAATCTCATTTCTCACGCATCCGAGACCGCACACAGCCTCCGCAGCGACACGAGCAGCGAGGCGCTTGACACCGCTTTCGACACTGCCGCCCAGCGCAACAATGCCGCCCTCCACCCTCACCTCAATAGCGCCTTGCTCGAGACACCATCATTGTGAGGGACGACCGCCGCCCTTCAAACCTGACGGGCTGCGTTCCGCCCGTTATGCCATCTTATGAACACAAAATGTGATCTTTGGCGTGCACGAGTATGTGGTTTGCGTCGTAGAGGTGAGCCAATAGCGATCACGATTTGCAAAGCGACGCTTCGTGGGATCTCTAAGCTCGGGGAATGGGCGACTAGGAGTTTCGCCATCCAGCGAAAGATGCGGACAAGCCAGCCGATGGACGATAGCCGCAGCGTCGACCTGGATGGAGCGGCATGCCACCCGACACATTTATTCCCGCGCGACAGAATGATAACGCGTTTCCCTACCAAAGCACCCGTTGCGCTCAATGCAAGACTGTATTAGTATTATTTCACAAATCGACATGTATACAAACAATGAGACCAAGATAAAATTGGTTCTCGTCCGGATTTGCTATTTGCTAGGCTATACATCTGTCCCATTTTGAACCTTATCGTGGGATAAGCCGGAAAGAAATATCCATTTTTAATACAAGATCATTTGAAATGTCTTAAGCTCCAGAACTTCTCAGAACGCGATTCTAGCAGTGAATGTCTTCGCATTCATCGGACCGTCGTTGCGCGTTACACACGCTTATCAATGGGGGGAAGCCCATGTCCTATCGTGAGGATTTCGCGAAGGCGGACGGATGGTCCGCAGTGGACGTCAGCACACGCCTCAACAATAATGTGGGCCGGACATTCCTGGCGTTCTTGCGAAGCTCGGGGGTCGACACGGTCATTCGCTACTATGCGAGTTCCGCGAGGCCCAAAACCATCACGCCGGAGGAGGCAAAACTGCTCTCCAGGGAAGGTTTTGGGATCCTGCCGGTTTTTCAGGACAGCAGCCGCCATATCTCCAACTTTTCGAGGGCGAACGGCACTGCGAATGCAAAGAGTGCCATGGAGTTCGCGAGGCGCATTGGTCAGCCAAAGGATAAAGGCAGCACGATCCTGTTCGCCGTCGATGCGGACTATGCCGCCAGGCAGATCGATGGCCCCATCCTCGACTACTTCCAGGCGGTCAATGCCGAGATTGGCGGCTCTTTCGCCGTCGGCGCCTATGGAAGCGGCGCCGTGCTGTCAAAGTTGCTGGCAGAGCGGCTGATCACGGTCCCCTGGATATCCATGTCACGACTATTCCTTGGAACCGAGCAGTTCTTCTATTCCAACCGATGGTCGATGCGGCAGGTACCTCCGGAGGTTACCCATCCGACCTCGGGGGTAGGCTACGATCGAAACATCGTCAGGGTACCGCGGAACGAGATCGGCGCCTTTCAGGTCGACGAGTCGGGTGAAGGGTCCCTTGCCTGGGACGAAGACGTCGATGCTACGCTCGGCGGCACTTCTGGGCCTGCTGTGCCAGAATTGGCCGATGGTCGCATCCGACTTGTTACGACCGAAGGACTGCGGCTGCGAGAGGTGCCGAATGGCCCCATCATTCGCGACCTGACGATCGGAGAGCCCGTGCTTGACCTTGGCGCCGCATCTGAGGACGGCTGGCGCAATGTCAAAGTCGGCGGCGAGGAAGGTGTGGCATTTGGGAAATACCTGCGCTCACCAGGTCGACCCGAAATCGAGACATTGCTTAGGGCCGCGCTCGATGAATGGCTTCGTTTTGACAAGGGCCGTGCCGACGAGAAGGCTGATCCTTACTACAAATATGTCAGGGAGATGTGGGCAGCGATCGGGGAGCCCTATGACGGCAGGAGCCGGTATGCAAACGGCGAGGATGTGCCATGGTCGGCGGCATTCATCTCATGGGTCGTGCGAAAGGGCGGTCCTGCTTACGCCAACTTCAAGTTCGCTTCCAGCCATTCGGTTTTCGTCAACAATGCCATTAAGGCACGTGTGACGAACCGCCTTGATAAACCGTTCTGGGGATATCGCATCACAGAACAAAGACCGGAACTGGGCGACATCATCCAGCGCAACAGATCCGGTGGCTCATTCACGTTTTCGTATGCGGAGAACCACGCGGAATACAAGAGCCACTCGGACTTCGTCGTGGAAGTCACACTTGACGTCGTCCGCGTGATTGGCGGCAATGTCAGCGACACGGTAACGCTCGGGACCGACATACAGGAGTACGACCTTGACACTGACGGCTTCATCAAGCCGAACCAGCGGGTCATCGCACTGCTCAAGAATCGCGCCGGACTTGTAACCTGACGAAGCTCGGCAGACGGGCCTTACGCGTACAGCGTTCCAGAAAGTGGCGAGAGAGTTCAATCGACGCGAGCAACGGCCGGAGGACATCCGTGAGAGCCATATTGTTTGCCATCGCCAGCGTTCCGATCGCAATCATGCTTGCCTTGATCCTCAAGCGTTTCCAGATCGGCGAGAGCACAACTTTCATTGCCCTATTGTTGTTGCCCCTTGGCGTTTGGGGCATCGCATCGGGTGCGATCAGCGAATTTTCGGCCGGAGGCGTGGCGCTTAAGTTCCGCGAGGCGGCGAAAGCTGAAGTTAAGCTCACGCCCCTGACTTCCATCGTCGAAGACTTCCAGGCGATCGAGAAAGGTGGCCCGTCAGCGATTGAGGGCTTCACGCGCACCTTGACACCCGGCAAGCCCGTGGCGCTGGTCCTTAAGCTCGGCCGACCGGGTTACTACGTGCCTTCCGCGGTCGTCCTCTACCTGCAAGCCCTGTCGAGCTTCGATCCGGAACTGACGCTGGTGGTCACAGATGCCGAGGGAAAATTTGTCGCCGCCGCAGACGGGCGAGCCGTGATCAGCTTTCTAACCGGCCAGAACGACTTCCAGGCACAGGAGCGTTTCCGCACGGCGCTCGATTCCCCTGGAACACGCCAGCTTCTTGAGCTGCCAGGTTTCACAGGCGAGGCAATCGCCGCCGACGCAACGAACGCACAGGCGCTACGGAAAATGGACGACCTGGCGCGAAGGACACTGGTCGCACTGGACCGCGATGGCCGGCCCAAGGGCCTCGCGAAACGCGACGCGATCGTCACACATCTGCTCGTGCAACTCGCGTCCGGCAGCGTCGGAGCTCGGGTGTCTGAATGAAACGCGCAAGCGGACCGACATGGTTCAACTTCGTGCAGCCTTATGACAGTTCCGCGGGACGTTTGCAGACAAGACCTGAACCGAGGCCAGCGTCATGTGCGGAGTACCCTGCAAATCCGGCTAAGTGAGGTCGACCTCCACCCACAGGCCACCCTTCCCGCGTCGTGGATCTCGGACTGCGTTGCGAACCGCCAAAAGGGAGCCGGAAGGTACTGAAAAACCGGGAGTGCCGTCCTTTGCCGCCAGCCACTCGTCGTCGGCGCGGATGACGCGGCCGCCGGTCTTTGCCGCCAAGGCCTTGAGGATCAGTTCATAGGGCATGGCGCCCCAATGCACCTTCATGGCGTCCTGTTTGCTGGTGGGCACAAAAGCCGAAAGATCGGGGCTCGCCATCATCTCGAGCCCTTTTTGCTCGGGTGTCGCATTCTCGCTGCCGTGATGGGCGACCTTGAGGTAAACCGTCCGCTTTATCAGGTCGACCGCCTTTACTTCCCTTTCACCGACCATCCATTTGACGTCCTGCCAACTCAGCCAGTTGCCAATCTGTGCGTCGCCTGGAAACAGGAAGACCCGCCCGGTGTCGAGCATCTCGAACGCGAGGGCCAGGCTGGTATTGTTGACGCCGCGATCGAGTTGCATTGCAAGATCTGCCGCAATACCCAACCAATCGGCATCGATCCGGCGCCATGACTGATCTTTTGCCGTTGCCTCATCGATCTTGGGCTTGCCCTCGTCCGCGGCAACGGGACCTGTATAGTGCCTCCGGACGAAATCGGCGACATCCCCTTCCACTTGGCCGGCGAGAACGTCGGAAAGAGATGACCCGATATGGGGATCGAATGGGCAGGAGTCGTCCGCGAAGGCAGTGTCCCCTTCCTCGTTGGCGGCAAGGCCCGCATGCAATGGCCTGAGAAATTTCGGTGAGTCCTGCCGGCCCAGCCCATACATCTCGCTCGCCTTGGTCTCCAGCTTCAGCGCCTCCTTGCTGCGTGGTGGGCCCACTACGTAGACGCGCATATTCGGCAGGCCGGGAATGGAGAACGGTGGTGTCTCTGGCCCCATGTAGACCGGTTCCTTACCTTTGGAGAGACCGGCAGCCGCGTCCCGCGCAGCGCGAACTCTCTCGCCAGCCGCGCCGAACTGGAAGCCCATGATCGACTGCATTCCTCCCCGGAGGCCGGCGAGGAAGGTCGTGGCGTCCCTGAGCGCATCGAGCTTGCGACTTGCGCCCTGCAAGGCATGAAGCGCTTCGCCCTTGAACTTGTCAAAGGCGATCGCGTCGGGATCCTTCGGACTTTCACACCACGCCATCCAAACCTCGCCGACGTTGCAATCCTTGAACGTGTCGGCAGCGCTCCTGAAACCAGACACATGATCCCAATGCTCGTGCGTCACCACCAGCACGTCGATTTTGCCGGCGGTCTCTTCCTTGATGTCGATGGCGATATCCCGGATGAGATCGGAGCCCCCCTTGATCGAGGAGTGAATGCCGCAGTCGATCAGCATGCGGAACAACGAGCCGTCCTCCTTGCGGAATGTCAGAAGGTGGCTGTCACCAATCCCCTGACAATAGTGGCGCACCGTCAGGACCGGGACTGCGTGCTGTCGCAGGGCGGCGGTTTCACCTCCGCCACCGATCGGTAACGCTTTGTACTGTCGTTTCCTCGGTGTTCTAGTCACGATCGTCGCCTCCATGGCTGGCGTGCAAGAACGCAAAAGGTTCTGCCTGGGTCTCGCCGAAATAAAGCGCCCTGAGTGGTGACATGTAGTTCGCGGTCGCGGCTTGCGCCTGCCGCTTCTGCCTTTCCTTGCTACCGGTGTTCTTGATGATAGAATAGCGAATGGCTTCCTGCTCCTTGCGCGGATCGAAGATCACGGTCGCCCCGCCACGAAACCACATGAAATCCCCGCCTGCCTCTACGCCGTCCAACACTACAGTGCCGTCGAGGCGCATCGGAACGCGCTGTTGGATGACGGCAATGACTTCGACCCGGAAGGAACCATCCGGCTCAATTCGACGCGTGGGCCGAACGCCATACACGTCAAAGGTCGACTCGCCTTTGGCGGCTTTCTTGAGCAGGGTCCCGTCGTTCTTGAAGCGCGCCAGTCCAGGCAACAAACCGAACTGAGAGTAAAGGTCCGGATGCTCGGCGAAGACCTTTTTCATCCCAGACCACAGTTTCCAGCGGTTGCGCTCGTTGAGATCGAATATCTTGGAACGTGTCAGCTTTCGGTCCCAACCGACGTCGATCCCCTGGAGGAGGCCTGGCAACCATCTGGGCGACAGATCAAGCATGGTATCCCAAGTAAGCGTTTCCTCCGAAATCGTCCGAACGTCACGCGGCAACAGCTTCCACTTGCGGAAGGAAACCATGAAAGCCAGCCGGTAGTGCAGCGGGTCCTCGGGAAAGGCGTCGAGGTCCGATGTTATCAAGGCACGCAGATACTCGCCGAAGGTGATATCGACAGCCGGGCAGTAATCGAGGGCACGGATGCACATGTTGAGCATCTGGCGGGCCGTCTTGACTGTTTCGTCGGCCAGGCGATCAACCAGTCCCGGATGCAGGGCGCCGGCGGGTAGGACGCCGGTGCCGCCCGTCGCAAGCTGGATCAGGTCCTCCGTCCGGCGCGCAATGATCGCCAGGAAGGCCTCGTAGACGGCGAAGACGAGGATGGAACCCCGATCATGCGGCTCGAAGCTCTTGTCGTAGTCGAGTTCAGCCATCGCTGCTTCGGCATAGTCGCGGAGAGGACCCGATCGACCGCTGCCTTCGCCAAACTGCCGGGCCAGGCCCGAAAGAAGGTTGGCGGCAGACAGATTGCCCCGTGCCCGCGCGATTTCGAAACTGACCAGTTCCTTCATGGAGAAGTGCTGGAACAAGGCGACGACGTCGGCGAACCCCTCGTGAAAGGCCGGCACATCGGGGTTTGAGGCTTCCTGGAACCGCCGATGGAGCCCGTCGAGGAGCGCATGCGACGTCTCGTGCGCGATGATGTCGCTGGAAAGGCATGTGAACACCATGGAGCCAGGCGTGGTCGTATCGGTCTGGTTGCTTGACGCGGGGAAATAGCCAAACAGCAGAGCCTTCTTCTCAGGACTGTAATAGGCATTGTCAGTGCGCAGAGCATGTGGATAGATCCGCAGACGAGCGACTTCATAACTTTCCTGCATGGTGCTGCCGTTGCGGCCGGTATAGGTGGCATATCGCGGAGCCCAGAGAGCGCGGCGACCGAGCGCCCGTTCGAAATGCCCGATCGTCGTCATGGCCACGGCGTAGACCATTTGCTGGTGGAATTGAGGATTGCCTTCAGATGGCGCAAGCCCGTCCTGGGCGAGCAAGGTCTTCTCGTTGAGATCAACGGGATCGTAGACGCGGTTCGATGCAGGGTCGATATCGACGACTTCCAGATATTCGCCAACCGGCCCCGGGCGAAGCGGTTCTGCTGTTGCCGGCGCGTCGTCCCATGGCAGAGACAGCGTCGCATGGTCGATCGCCACGGAATCGAGCCCTTTGCCGATCGAAGGGTCGAGGGCGTACACGCGCAACCGCCTTTTCGGGGGCGGTGTCGGGCGGGGCTTGCGCTTTACCGTCGCGGTCACGGGCGCTTGCTTGGACGATGAGACGGGGACTGCATTGCGCCCGAGCGATGCTTCCAACAGCGCCGTCAGTGGTTTCGATGGATTGCCCTCGTCCAATGCTGCCTCGAGATAGCGATTGCGCGCAGTGGCAGGAATGTCGTCCGGGTCGGCACCCGGATCAGGAATGGCGGCGTCAACCGAGGCGATCCGCTGCGCCATTTGGGTCAGTTCAAGCGCTAGCATGCGCTCCCTTTGCTTTGCGGCCAGCCCCTCCGCCGCCAGGCTGACACCGCCGCCGATCAATAGGTTGAGCCAGCTCCAAGACTCCTTCGCGGCCGGCAGCTTCCGGAGCCTGGACTCTAGCTGCGGCGCAACCGCAAGAGCGGCCCCAGCCTGGACCACTCCCTGCCCGATCTTCTCCAGTGTTTCGCGCGCATCCATTTTTGCCGTCGATTTCAGCGCTTTGGCGAACAATGCGAATCGTACGGCTTCGACCCGCATCCACGGTTGCGAATAGTTGCGCACAATGTCCCAGTGTTCCGCGAGCCAGAGTGCCGCTGCAGCTGCAACCTGCGGCGCCGCCGCCGAGGTGCCGGCTCCATCCATGTCGACCACCTTGCCACAGTCGATCTCGGCCCAGGGCACGTTCGGAGTATAGGCGCCGAGCGCCGTTTTCATCTTCTCGTCCGGTCCGTAGTTGCCTTGCATGGTCCCGAAGCTGAGGCCCGCATAGGCGCGGCCATCGCTCATCACCCCACAGGCTGCGAGCACACGCTGATAGCGGGCGGGGAAGACGATGCTCTTCGGTGACGGCACTAGGGAAAAGTTGTTGCCCGCCGCCGTCACCATGACCACGCCATGGTCATAGGCGAGATTGATGGCATCAACGAGGGCAGCCGACGAGAGCCCACCCATGCTCATGGAAAGCACGTGCACGCCCTGTTGGCGAGCATAGTCGAACCCCTGCACCATCGTAGACGTGCTGAAGCGCACGACCCAGTCGGCGATCCTGATCGGAATGATCGAGGCCAGCGGCGCGCCGCCGACGAAATCGGTAAAACCCGGCCAATTTGGTGAGCTGCCGTCCAGCCGGTTGCCGGCCAGAATGCTGAGTGTCCCCGTGCCATGACCGCGATTGCTGGTCAGAGTGCCGTTCGGCGCATGATCGACCGCATCGGTGGGTCCATGGCCATCTTTGACGAAGTTCCGCCAACGTGCCCTGTCGACAAGTCCTGCCGGACGCGTTTGATGGGCAGGATCAAATCCTGTGTCGAGATGGGCGATGGTAATCCGGGCTTGCTTGTCCCCAACCTTCTGGCGCGCTGCGGCGAACTGGCTGAACGCATCACCAGCATTCCAGGCAACACCCGGTCCTACCGCGCGCCCCCCTCCAGCCTCCTGATCGTCAAAGGAGCAGACCGGATGGGCGCTGGCGGCCGCGCCGCGGTCGCCGCTAACATTTTTGTAATCCCATCGCTGGACAAGATCCGGCTCGACCGCCAGCACCTGCGGGCCACCGGCGAGGGCGAAGGCGTCCGCTCTGTCGATGAGCGCATAGGCATCGTCCCAGGGATTTTCGGAATTTCGAGCATTCGCGCCGATCTTGAGCCAAGCAGCGCCTTCGTCGGCGCCAACGCCCAGACCGGCATGCGGCTCAGGCGGCAATGTGAGGATTGGTTCAATCGAACCGGTCCTGAGGCGGAGTGCGCGCTTGTTGATGGCAAAGCCAGCGCCGTCGCCGCGCACCTTGACCAGGAGTCCTGCAGTATCGGCCATACCTTGTTCCCCCTTGCTCCCGCAACGAGTGGAGCGATTGCGAAGGCCGCGTCGGCCACCGCACAGTGAGAAATCCGCCAGATATTTGAATACCAGATAATATTCTTACTCAACCATGAGAAGAATTCAATGGGAGCTTCACGCGACAGGAAATTCGCCTTCGCAAATATGGATGCTTCGATCTCGGCATAGCCTCCGCAAGCGTTCCTGTGCGAGGACTGTCGCACGAAGCGTCGACCCAGAGCTATCGGGACCTGCACCAAGACACAAGGCCGTGCCGTCGCCGGAAATTGCGAACATACTTTCAAGCCTTTGGATGGCGTAAACAGGATCGCGATTGCAAATCCGTATCGCACGGTGATACATATTGTTTGACTTTCGCTAGTATCACCGTATGATACAAACATGAAGAGCCATACGTGATCAGGTCGTTTAAGGATGCCAAAACCGAAGCTGTTGCACGCGGCAAAGCGCCAAAAGGTTTTCCTTCAGGCATCGCGAGGTCAGCCGTTCGTAAATTGACAATCCTGAACAGCGCTGCCGCTCTCGACGACTTGCGCTCCCTCCAGGAAATCGACTTGAAGCGCTGAAGGGCGATAGAGAAGGCCAGCATTCGATCCGGATCAATGATCAATGGCGCATATGCTTCGTGTGGAAAGATGCCGGTATCGAAGACGTCGAAATCGTTGACTACCATTGAGAACCAATCGTGGCACACAAGGAGCTTCAGATGACCCATTTCCTTCCGCCGGTCCATCCGGGCGAAATCCTCCGCGAGGAGTACCTTCGTCCTCTGAATATGAGTGCGGGTGCATTGGCGAAAAAGCTCAATGTTCCGCGCACCCGTATCGAACGTCTTGCCGCGGAGCAAACACCGGTAACTACGGATACCGCCCTACGCCTCGCCAAGTATTTCCGCACAACGCCGGAATTTTGGATGAACATGCAGACCAGCTTCAACCTCAAGACAGAGGAAGTAGCGCTTCGTGGCGAACTGGAGCTGATCCCAGAAATCGATAGAGCAGCATAGCCGGACCTGCCGCCTGTATGGGACCTTCCAGTCGATACATTATGCGATCCTCGTGGCCCAAAGTGTGAACATCATAGCAACAAGGCTTGCAGGGCTCCATCCGTCGGCGTGCTTCACCTCTTCGCGCAACCATTGCGATAAGGTTGACTAGGCCGAAATGGCTGCTTTTCGTCCCCCAAATGGCGAGAATGGGGCGCAATGCTGTCGTTTGCAGACCTAAGCGTGCCGCGCCTTACGGGCCGGACAGAACTGAGCTTCCACGTGTTCAACTTGGTTCGCGAGCGATCGATTGAACGAGCACCGGCGAAGGGACAGTGCGCAAAACCATACTTCTATGGGCGGGATTGCGATCTGGAGCGAGCGTTGCAGCAGCCCGAAGGTGAATATGCCGAAATCATGCGGCGCGTCGTCGACGATCCCAATTCCTTGACACAGGCAGATTCCCTGCGCCTCCACGCCCTTATGCTGCTGCAGTCTTATAGGAGTGCAGCGTGGATCGAGGGCGCTAATCCGGTTAGCAGAGGCGCAACGGGCGATGGTGGCCGACGAGGACACACCGGAATTGCTGGAACGTATGGTGATGACGCACGAGATGGCGCTTCAGTTTGCATTGGACGCATCAGGCACAGCGTTGAAGGCACGGCCCACCTACGGACGCGGATTATCCTCAATCGCACGGCGATACCATTTTTCATGTCCGATGATCCGGTGGTCTACACCAACCGCTTCCACCTGCAGAAGGACGTGTTGGGGGGACTCCCCACCATTTATCAAGCGGGATTTTCGGCATTTGACGAGGCTTTGAAGGTGCTGCCGGCTTTGAGCATGGCGCATGCGACGTTGAGCAACCGATCGGCGACGGATCGGAGGGCGCGGCCGTGGCTGTGACCGCGGCTGCGGAGACCCGCATACTTGGTTCGGCTTTTCCATGTACCACTGGGCGCGCGTTGCCGTTCAGCGCGACCTCAACGTGTTTGTCCATGTGTCCGCCGCTGAAGGCGCAAGTCCGCTTCGGGATGGTCAAAAGGTCAGCTACTATATTGGACAGGATCGCAAGACAGGAAAGTCGCGAGCCGAAAACGTCAGGTCAGCCTGAGTTGTCAACTGTACAACAGTGACAACGACGAAGGTCATGAACCCCGATCCAACCAAGAGTTCGCTGTCCTTCGAAATGAAGGTCAGCGAACCACCGTTCAGTTTGTTTCGAAGCGCTCAAGCATTTTTTGGAACAGGTTGTTTTCCTGCCGAAGCCTTTGCGCGAGCAGCGCTTTGAGACGGCGGTTTTCTTCCTCAAGCGCGGCAAGGTCGTCAATTGCTTCGGGAGCATCGATAACCGTCCGGATGCCACTAGAACGACCCCGACGCGCTGAGCCTTGGCGCTTCGGCTTCTTTTCTTGTGAGATAGCCTTCGGGCGATACACTTCCAAGGGCAGGATCGGAGCCGAACCGGCAGCATCGTCAATACCACGGCCGCCTTCTGTCGGGCCCGCCAGATCTGCGATTGGGGCAGCAGCCTCGATTAAGGCACCCTCGTTTGGCAAAACGTCTGCAGTGGTCTCTGGAGAAGGCAGCTCCATGGGTTGAGCCGGTTCGAACAGATGCGGTGCATCCGTCTCCGCCGCGCGCGCAATGGCTTTGAGGTCCGTATCGCCCCAAATTGAAGACTGGCTGGTCGCCGACCGCCGACGAGCCGATTTGACCTCGACGATAAACTTTCGCTGCTGCGGTTTCATGCGGCTCCAACGTTTAAGGGTGCGAAAACAGTTTACGGCGTGTCATATCGCCGAAGCATTCTTTTGAGCTGCGCATTCTGCAGCCGCTACTTTTCTGCAAGCCGGCGTCTTAGTTGCCTGACGTCCTCGTCCAGTGCGGTCATCTCGTCGACGAAGGTCATCGGCGGCTGTGGTACACCGGACGTGCCATCTCCATACTCGACGACCTTAGACACTGCAACATCGCTGACGCTCGTTTTCCGGCTGCGGTTCCGCCTTTTCGTTGGCGGTGGCCTTGGTGGTCCGGCGGGTTCCGGAAGCATCACCTGAGCGTCGGCAGTTGACCGCTCGACTGCTATAGTGAGTGTCCCGTCACCTTCGTTGACCGTAGCAACTTCGGTATCGATGTTTGGAGTGTCGAGATCGCTTGCCTCCTCGTTCGAGGCTTCCACGATCGGGTCGGCAACGTCGTCTGCCGGATCCTCGGTCTCGATTTCAGGAGGACTTTCCGGCGCCTTGACCGCTCGCCCCCGGGACGCCAGCTGGACCAGATATTTCCATGGTGCTTTCATAGTGCGCCGCCAACCCGATCAAATGGCACCGGCATCCTTGGCCGCAGACCTCAAAGGACTCCAGCCAGAATGCGATGACTAAGGGCCGATCAGACTTTCTGATCGGCCCTCCCCGATTGATCAGGCAAGGCCCAGCCGCTTGCGCAGTTCGGCGTTCTCGGCCCGCAGTTTTTCGGCGAGCGCCTTGCGCAGCCGCGCGTTCTCTTCTTCGAGCTGGAGAAGATCTGCAATATCGTCGAGGACTGGAGCTGGAGCAGTCGTCGCGGTCGGCTGCTTTGCCTCACGGGTCTTCGAAGCTCCCTTGGTGACCTTCTTTGCCCTGGTCTTGCCAGTTGCCGGCGCCTCCGCCGCATTGTCTGCGCGCTTCCTGCGGCCCCTCACCGGCTGGGCAGCAGCTGCCGCCGGTAACTCTGCAGTCGCCTCCGCAACGACGTTCTTGGGTCGCGGTCCCCGACGCTTCTTGGGCGGCGCCACTTCCGCCGGCGGCGCGGTCTCCACGATTTCGGTATTGCTCTCGTCTGCCATGAGTGTTTTCCCTCTCAAACCGATCATCTTTTTCCGTTGGGTCGAACGCAGAGTCAACGTTTCGCATCGCGACATCTTCTATGCGTTGGCGCATGACACCGTTGCCGGTCAATGCGGGAACCGAACGCGGACCAGGCGCCGGCCGCGAATGGAGCAGTTCACGCTACAACGCTCGTGGCCGAGTTTTTCTGCTGCAGCGTACCGGAATCAAGGAAACAGACCTTCTATCCGCTGAGCTATGCGCGTAGCGTACATGAGCAGTTTCTGTTGGACTGCAATCCTCCCCGCGCCCAGTGAGCCATATGGGTGCGATACTCGCCCCGCCTACCGGCGGGGCCTTTCTTTCCGGCAAGAGTTCGCGTCGCTAGAGCCAGGAATGAGAAATCTCCGAGAGGCAATGCATGAAAGCTGAAGAAATGTCGCTAATGTATCCCACTCTCCGGCCCGACGGCGCTGTTGTGGAGATCGAGTTGAATCAGGAAATCACCGCCACGCTCGCGCGGCTTCCGGATGACCCTTCGCTTTATTTTAATCTTGGCTTCCCACACCTGCTTATTCCGCTCGAGCAGTTGGTGAACGCGCGTGCGCGCGAAAGAGGCATCGTTAATGCCAACCGCCACATGTTGGCGGCAGCGAAAGGCAGTCTGGAGAAACGCAAACCCCTCACGGTTCAGTCGTTAGGCGACGAGTTGTGGCTCGTGGTGGATGGGAATTCGACGCTGCTCAACGCTCGTCATTCTGGTTGGCGGGCGATACCTTGCTGCATGAGATGACCAGACACATCTGAATATCCCGCCGTCGATCGAACGGGCACTCACAGGCTCGGGAGCCAACTTCGCCGAAAAGCGGCGATTGCGTTGTGGAAATCGTCGGCATTTTTTCTCCTCCTCGCTGGGACGCCAGAAGACAAAAGCGATTTCATCAGGCGAGACTTCCCCCGTCATCATGGAAGGCGGCCGTCCGGTTTAATCAGCGAGTGAGATCAGGCTTCGGGAGGTCGCGCCGGCGGTTCGACCAGGGCGGACGGCAAGCGATTTTCCTGGAGGATCGGATGTGACAGTTCGCGTGCCGACAGATCGACGCGCCAGCTATTGGCCTTGCTGCCCGTGCGCCAGGATGATCGAAGAGCAGACCAGCGCTAGCGGACACGTCTTTCCGCAACCGTTCTTCTGATGAGGTTGCGGCTCTGGGCAGCAGGACATGTCGCCCATGCCGGCCATTGCATCCATCTGCATGTCGGACGAAAGAGCCATGGCGCTCGCAGCCGTGCCGACGCTCACGGGACCAAGCAAGACCCCGAGCAACGCCAACAGCCAAAGAGCGCCGGAGCGCCACGACTGCGAACATGTGTGCTTATGCTTGCGTAGCTCGCGCTCATTGGAAGACGGTCACGGAAAGTTGCGACCGACGGCCGCATTGAAAAACTGTGCGCCTTGATGGGATACCAACCCCGAACAGTGTGCGTCGGTAATATCAAGTCGACCAAGCGTCTGCCAGGAGCTGAGCCCGAGAGATTGCCTTCGACCATTTAAAGGTCTATCTTTTGGTCAAATTGGAGATCGGCGCATGAAGCTCTCGCAGCAGGTAAAACCTATTAGCTATCTCAAGGCGCACGCGCCCGAGGTCGTTCGTTCGCTGGCCGAAAATCGCGAGCCTGTCGTGCTCACGGTGCATGGCGAGGCAAGAGCCGTGCTCCAGGACGTTACCGTGTATGAGGAAACCCAAGAGACAATCGCTTTGTTGAAGGTGCTGGCGCTTACCAACAAGCAAGTCGAAGCGGGCAAGCTCGATCGCGCATCCGAAGTATTCAAGCGGATCCGGCAACGCGTTTCCCGGTCCTGATGCCTTACACCGTTTTACTCTCCGAAGACGCGGAACAAGATATCGAGGATCTCTACCGGTTCATTGCCGGCCGCGACGGAGTCGAAACAGCCGAACGGATACTTGGCGAACTCGAGGCGGCCGCCTCGAGCCTAGAAGATATGCCAGCTCGAGGGAACATCCCAAAGGAACTCGCACCGATCGGAATTACCGAATACCGCGAGCTACATCACAAACCGTGGCGGATGATCTACCGCATCCGTGGATCGGAGGTGATCATTTACTGCGTCGCCGACGGGCGCCGAGACATGCAGTCATTCCTTGAAAGACGCTTGTTTCGAGCAACAAGGTGAGAACAATTCCCCAAGGTCGACCGATCGCAGACGGCATCATGGCGGATCGCGGTCCGAATTCGGTTACGATCAGTATGGTCGGATAACTCCATCAATCGCCCTGACGCAAGTGGCCCCCCCAAACGGGACGGGGAAGCCAACCGATGTCGTCGCCGACTACGCGTTCCGCTCCGCGTCGCAGTTCACGCCCATCTCGCTGCGCTTGCGCCATCTGACTGCGCAACGTTGGACCGCGTCATCGGCGAAGGGAAGGTCGAAACGGTCGGGCAGGCGAGAGGCCGGCTCGACGGCGAACGCGTCCCGCGACATGGTCCTCACAAGGCAATCGTGGGGAGATCAAGATTGATGAGGCCAATAAACAACCTGAACGCCAGCTATGCCAGTTTATGGATTTGCGCTCTAGCGACGGCGCCTACAGTAGGTTAGTGGCGATCTTTCCAGCGCAAAGACCTCCCCATGACAGCGCCTAGATAGGCGACAAACAATCTAGCGCTGCGCGGTCTGACGCTCGTCTAACGCTAAGTTTTTTGAGATACTGAGTACGGCAGGTCACCCGATCTGCCCAATCGTCGAGGGAGGATGTACTATGCCACTGTTCATAACCACAGGGTGCTATACAGCCAAGTCAGCGAAGGGAATGATTGACAGTCCATCGAACCGAGAAAAGGCAGCCCGTGGCATCATGGAAGCAGCGGGCGGGAAACTGCATTCTTTCTACGTGACGACCGGCGAAACCGACTGGATGGCAATCACGGAATTCGATGATGGCGCTGACCTCGTCCCCGCACTTCTCGCCGTCAGCGCATCGGGAGCCGTCTCGAATGTCAAAACCGTGCGAGCCTACACGGGCGCAGAATTCAAGGTTGCGCAAGAGAAGGCGGGCGCAATCGCATCCTCATACAAGCCCCCGGTAAAGTAAGCAGACCACTAGTTGAAACACCTCTGGAAGCGGATCGAGTTTCCGTTGTCAAAAATGATGTGTTGGCGCGCGCTATGCGGCCGCGAACCCGAGGCTGCGGACCGCCAAGTGCACTCTCAATCGACAATCGCCGCAGGCTGATCCGCGAACTACCTGCTGCGGACTTGACTTGGTCACTCTACAAATGCGCGGCGGAACAGGCTGACCATTGAGCGCTTGAATCGTCCAGACTCCGCGACATTTTCCGGCGCGACGCGAAACAGGAGAGTTAGAATGTCGATTCGCTGTTCGAATGTTGGCGCGATCGACAAACCAGCCGTTCCCGCCGACCCTAGGATCGGCACCCAACCGACCTCGGGGATCATGATCGCTTCATCCTCCGCGCCGGAAGGCGCGAGGCTAGCGACGTCAACGGCTTCGACTGACATCGCTCGAATGGCAACATCATTGATGCGACCGCCGGTGCGATATTTGCCTGCCATGTTCATCGTGATCGATTCTTCACGCCCACATCGCGGCAATTCGATGCAGACCAGCAGACTGACGAAGGCTATGACCATGGAAATCACAGCCCAGACCAGATTCAGCACCTCGCGCCCTGAAAGGTCGTTTGGCGCGTCCCAAGTGAAGATGGTCCCCAGCACCGATGCAGCGGAAAGCGCGACCACGGCCGCGAAAAAGAACGCCGTCGGCAGGTGAACACGGACCGTCGACCGGTCACCACCCTTCTCGGTCACCTTGAATGGGCGCCCGAAAGGTCGCCGAGCAGCCTGGAAGAGCGTAATCGTCACCGGAAGCGCCGTCAGTGCATGGGTCACTTCCGTGAACAGCGGCAGCGTACGCTGACCTGAAACCCAAGCCGAGTAGATCCAGAATACGAAGAGGGAGCTTATTCCGTACTTCATGAACAAGAGCTCGTCCGCCTGGAGTGCCGAAATGCCAAAGAGCCAGTAGATCGATGGAGCAAAGAGTAGGCAGAGGATGAACGGTTTGGAAAGCCAGCAGAGCAGACCGTGAAGATAATGAAATCGCTGCGTAAGCGTGAAATGGCCGCGCCACATTGGACCGTTTCTCAAAAGGCCTATCTGGATCGTCCCGAGGCACCAGCGCGTGCGCTGAGTGATGTATTCGGGGATGCCTTCGGCCGACAGGCCGACGCTGAGCTTTTCGTTCAGCCAGCGGGTTATGTATCCCCGCTCCATCAAGCGGTAGGTGAGCAACATGTCCTCTGAAAGCGCGTCATGCGGGAAGCCGCCGATTTCATTGACGACGGCACGGCGCACCACGAAGCTGGTCCCGACGCAGAACGCACACTCGACGGCATCCTTTGCCGGCTGAAACGTGTCGAAGAATACACGCTGGTCGTCAACGAAGGAGTTCTGCAGGCGCAGATTGTGCTGGATCGGGTCGGAGTTGAAATAGAACTGCGGCGTCTGGACCACGCCTATTCTGCTGTTTCGGAAGAGACCGACCACGCGCTTAAGGAAATTCGCCTGTGGGGCGAAGTCCGCGTCGAGCACCATGATCAGCTCGGACGGATCGCCTTTGTTCGTCTGCTGCAGCGCATTGTTCAGGTTGCCCGCCTTGGCGTGCCGGTTGTCCGGCCTGGTGATGTATCTGACGCCAACTTTTTCGCAGTACTCCTTAACTTCCGTGCGCCGGGTGTCATCACAAACGTAGACGCGGAAGTTCGGGTAATCCATTGACCGTGCGCAGATCACTGACTTCTCAAGTATATGAATCGGCTCGTTGTACGTGCAGATAAAAACGGCGACGGATGGATGGCGGCCGCAAGCCTCCAGTTCCTTCTGCGCCGCGTCTGCTTCCGCCGTCCAGTCGGACGTCCGGCAGAGGATCAGAACTGAGGCGATCGCGTAGACGATCGAGGTCGCCTCGAAAGTGAAATAGATATAGGCCCACAGGCTCTCCGCCGTCAGCTCGAACACAGGCATCGTATCGGCGACACGCCACGCGAGATAGAGCGCAAGCGACATCGCCGTCATCGCGCTGAACGTCAACCGCTCCATCGCGTTCTTCGGATGCGTGAGGTTGGCAAGGGCCATGAAGGCCAGGGCCACTCCGAGATCGAAGAGAAGAATGCCTGCGATGTCGTCGTCGATACTGAAGACCATGAGTTGCCTCACCGGATCTCGCTCGGCTCGTTGGGCCGAAACGGGTTGAACCTTGTGATTGCAAGAACCGCCCAGGCAGTCGCTCCGAGATGCGGCCATCGATAGTAGCGGAATTCTTCCCCCTGCCCGGCCGCATCGATCGTCAACCCGGTCGAAATCTGATTCTCACGGGTAGCAAACAGCCAACCCGATTTTGCATCGCGGTTTTCCATCACGCTGGCGATCAGGGCGTCCGCACGCTCGTTTTCGCTTTCCAGCGCAAACAAGAGCGCCATCTGCGAAGTGCCTTCCACCCACATCCCGTCACGATCGCCGTTGAAGTCGTAGCCACCCGGTACGCCAAGCAATTCATCGATGCGTGCAATGCTGCCCTCCCAGGCCGCCGGACGATCCTGCTTGGGCAGAACCATCAATGGCCAGACCTGTGCGTCGAGCACCGTTCCGGCATTGCTGGCCGCGCTCCCCTTGCCGTCGGTGCCGATGAAGAAGCCGGCGCGGCTGTCCTGCATTACCGTTAAGAAAGATAGCGCGCTTTCGGAAAGCGCCGTCCACCGCGGATCCTGCGTCTCCGACCACAACCAGCGACCGACAGCGACAACGTCGATGTTGTGCTCGGTGGACTTCCACGAAATTCGGGCAGGCTTCGGCTCGAATCCGTAGTAGCCCCCCGTTAGTCCAGACCCGCTCGGATCGACGAACTGCTCTAGCCAGCGCCCGAGGCGAAGTGCGGTGTCAAGATAGCTTGGATCGCCGGTTTGTCGGTGAAGCTGCAGCAAGGCGAGCGCCGCCCAGGCAACGTTTCCAACGGCAGTGCTCGCCTGGTATTCGTCCTCCATCCACCGTCCAGCGTCATCGTCCCAAAATCCGGGCAGCAATGGTGGCTTGGCGACCGGTCCTGCGCGATAGGCGTTGCGCAGACGCCCGTCACGGTAGTGCCGATCCTCTGCCGACGCCGCGACGAATGCATCCCCGATCGCCCTCGCTGCTTGAGTGTCGCCGCAGGCGATGAATGCCATCGCCGCCAAGGCATTGTCGTAGACGAAAGCAGTTTCCCGAAGCGCTGCCGGCAGACTGTCGACATCCTCCCGCACTGTACGATAGCTCGGCATGAATGACGGCTCGGAAGCTTGTGGTCGAACCGCCGACTGCACCGTCTTCATCGCACCGCAGAGCCCTTGCGCGTCGTTGACCACCGAGGCGTCAACCCGTCCGGAAAGACAAAGAAAGACCACGCAGGCAGCGGCACAAGCCGTCGCCCACCGGGTATGGCCGATAGAGGTCATGGAGAACCTCCAGCCTATCTACAGGCTGCCTTCGGCCGTGGCCGGCAAAAGTTCGCCGACGCCTCGAGCCGGACGTCCAGCGACGACGATGCGGGCCGATCGAACAGCGACCGCGCTGGTAAAAGCAATGCTCGCCTCATTCACCGGCTCCGGTTCAGATCTGTACGTCACCATCGCGGAAAAGTTGTTTCCAATCGCCGAGATCTGTTGTGCCACCTTGGTGGAGGCCAGATCGATTTGGGTTCGCGTCCGTTCGAACCAGGCCTGCGGCATACTGACGGTCACCCAAGTCCCGACCGAACAGAAGCTCTCGGCCTGTTTCGAAGTCGCCACCGAAAGGTCGGGAACGATATAGGCGTAGAGTTCTCGCCGTTCGGTGGGTGGGAACGGAACCGCGTAGTCGAGATCGACACGTTCAGTCGTACGCGGCACGAGGCGGTCGACGCGACCGGTGACGGGGGCTTCCCATCCGTCCGCACTGACCATGACGGGCGAGCCGATCGACAGGTTCTGTGCCTGCCGCTCGGAAAATATCGCAACAACGAATGCATCCTTGCAATTCAGCGCTTCGGCAATCGTATCGCCAGCGCTCACCTGCTTGCCGATCTGAGCCGTCGTCTTGAAGAGCTTCGACGTCGGCTCCATGACCACTTCGGCCCCGGCCAGCTTCTCGACCCGTTCGCGCTCTGCGGCTGCCAGTGCCTGAACTTGCACAATCCTGGTTTCTATTGTCGCCGCCTGCATGTTGATCTGCGCCCGGTCAGCTTTTGTCGAGCGTATCTCGCGTTGCAAATCCTGCAACGATTGCTGTTCCCCGCCCATGAAGATTCCGGTCCGGGCATTGCCCAGATCGAAGCTTAAGATCTCGACGCGCAATTTCGCCGCCTCGAGCTTTGCGTCCTCGAGCTTCAGCGTGTTGGAAAGCTCGCCCGCGGTTCCGCTAACGACCCCCTTTGACAGCAGGGTCAGCTTGCGTTCGACCGCAATTTTCTCGTTCGCAGAGGCATAGCTGACCATCTTGAGATGAGCCTCCGCGTTGCGCAGGTCGTTGTCGGACCGCAGGACGAGGGCCGCCTGCTGGCGGGAGAGGTCGCGCTCGAGTTCGGCCATCCGTTCGGCATAGTCGTCGAGAATTGAACGCTTGAGCGAGAGTTCATTTTGTAGCGACGCCAGTTCGATCGTTAGCCCGATCAAGGTCGACCGATCGACTCGGTCGTTTTCAATCACCGCTTGAAATCCGATTGGCGCGCTTGCCAGTAGAGGGCCCGTTGAAACCACGCGACCACTGATGGGCGACGTGATTGGCACGACCGGCGCGTTGGTGACCGACCGGGTCGTTGATGAGGTAAAAATCGGCGGGAAAACCGACGTCATGAACGTCGAAGCGACCAGGCCCAATACGACAAAAGAAAGAAGCTTAACGGATTTCGGCCCTGAGCTCTGAGCATTGCCATTGTTGTGGGAAATCATAGCAAACGTCCTTTGATTTTTGTTCGCGCACTATGCTTCCTCCTCCTTACATTAGAAGGCTGGCACATAAAATATTATGGGTCAATCAGAAATTTAACGCATTTTTAGCTAGGCAATACTCTAAATTTGCTTGATTTTTATGCAGGTGACGGAAATTTTAGCTCAAACGATATTGTCGCTACACCGCGCAGGGATATTGGATGCGACTTTGTCTGGAGGTCATGGATATCGAGCCATTCGCTTCATTCTTGCGGCACGGGAATTGAATCTTCGACTGACTTGGTGAAGCCTGGAGGCCTTCCATCACCCGCGCTCTTGAGAGAATTCGAACGTCCGGCTGGAGAATCGACAGCCGTGTTCATGCTGGTCCGAGGGTTGAGCCGCCAGAGCGCAGAGTTCCGCCCGATACATTATGCAATCCCGGAAGCCCACACAGCTCCGCTTCTATGCACAAATGCTTGCTCGAACATATTTGGCTCATCCCCGGAATTCCGCGCTCCAAAGAGGGGATTCGGCGTCGTCAAGGTAGTTGAAAGAAGCGAGCACCCGCTGGCGCTTGCTCTCGGCAATTAGTTCAAAATAGCGGCTCAGCGTTCATTTCCGGCGTCGAGGCCAGGAGGACGGCATTCCCAAGGGGCTGCTCGCGCCAACCCCACCCATCCAAAATCATGAGAAGATGTTCCAATCGCGCTTTCCAATGCGACCGATAGGATCGGCTCCCTGTCTGCTACGGAATCATGCGTAAGGCGCGAACCATGAGCGAGGTCTTCCGAATGGCTCAGGCATCGCTCGAGCGCCAGCCAGCAGCCACCGTCGTGCGGTCGAAATTCGAGGTCGAGTTTAATTGTCCCCACTTGGCCGTTCTTCAAGATCCTGGATGATGTCGTTGATCTCTCCGAGATAGGCCTCTGGCGCCAGGTCGAGCGTCACGTCGGAAAGACCGACGCCCTTCAGCGCATCGGAGAGGGTGTCGGCAAACGGTATGCCTTCCATCGTCGTCTTCTGCGCGGCATCGTAGAGCAAATGATGGGCCTTGTGCCGACCTATGCGTGGTGAAAGTTGCATCATTGCCGATTCCGACAGGATCAGGCCCTGAGTAATGTCGAGATTTCGGCGCATGGCTTCGGTATTCACCTGCAGCCCGGACAGGACATGCTCTACCCCTTCCGCGATCGACGTGGCGAGGATGGCGATCTCATTTACGACGATGTCCGAGACGTTGGTGGCCGAAGAATCTCCCTCATCCATGCGGACCATGCTGGCGAGGATCAACGGCAACCGGCCTTCAAGCAAGCGGCAGAGACTAATTAGCACAAGCGCGGCCGAAGGATTGCGTTTTTGCGCCATGGTGGAGCTTCCCACCTTGCCCATGTGGAAGGCTTCCTCGATCTCGCCGATCTCGGATCGCTGCATGAAGACGATGTCCTGCGCGATCTTGTGGACGGACCCGGCTAGAACCGCGAGCGCAGAGAGGTAGTCGGCCACGCGATCGAAGGAGGATCGAAGCGGCAGACGGGCAGGCTGCAGGCCAAGCCGTCGGGCCACCTCTTCTTCTACCGCCCGGCCCTTGCCGCCCATAGCGGCAAACGTTCCGATTGCGCCTCCGAAGTAAGCCAGGAACGATTGAGCGCCACGTTCCGTCAGCCTTTCGCGGCTGCGGCGGATCTCCTCATGCCAACCGGCGACCTTATAGCCGAAGGTCGTCGGTAGGGCGTGCTGACCATGCGTGCGTCCGGCCTGCAGGGTCTTGCGGTGATCGTTTGCCAGTCCTTTGAGCCGCTGTTCGGTCCGGTCGAGTACGGCAATCAGATGGTGATGGGTCTTTTTCAACTGCAGCGCGATCGCTGTGTCGAAGATGTTCTGGGTGGTGGCGCCCCAATGGATGAAACCGGCGGCCGGCTCGCCGCAGAATTCCTCGAGCTGCTTGAGAACCGGGACGAAAGGATGCTGGGCGAAAGCAATCTCCTTGCTGAGCCGCGCGTAGTCGAACCCCTTTGCGTCACAGCATGCGGCGATCCTATCAGCGGCGTCCGATGGGATTAAGCCAAGTTTCGCCTGGGCGAGAGCCAACGCAGCCTCCACATCCAGCCACGCTTGCAACGTGGCGTCATCCGACCAGATGTCGACAGCTACCGTGCTGAACCAGTGCCGGGTAATGAACGAACTGAACATGCCGATGGTCATTGGCTCACCTCAATTAGACCCTTGTCAATGCCAGGAAAATTCCGACGCCGGAGCCTTGCTGCCGGCGTCGGAGGAACTTACTCGACGACGATCTTGGCGCTGTCGATGACAGCCTTGTAGGTCTCGGCCTGGGCGGCGATGAAGGCCTTGAACTCGCTCGCAGACAGTGGCGCGGTCGCAAAGCCGGCGTCGGCATAGCGTTTGTCCACATCGGGATTTGCCAGCGCTTCGGAGATCGCCTTGTCGAGCGAGGCGACGAAGTCGTCAGGCGTGCCCGCCTTGGCGAACACGCCTTGCCAGAGCGGGAAGGTCAGACCCTTCAGGCCGGGCAGTTCAGACAGCGTCGGAACCTCCGGCAACTGATCGGCTCGATCAGCGCCGGAGATGGCCAGAACGCGGATCTTGCCGTCCTTGGCGAGTGGTAGCGCTGTCGATAGGGTCAGCACTGCCGAGTCCAGCACACCGGCCAACAGATCATTGGTGACCTGCGCCCCACCGCGATAGGGCGCGTGCAGAAACTTTACGCCGGCACGCTGGGAGATGAGTTCACCCAGCAGATGCTGCGCCGAACCGATGCCGGGCGAGCCATAGCTGACCGTCTCGGGCGCGGCCTTCGCCGCCGCCATCAGGGACGCGAGATCCGCATGGGCCGACTGCGCTGGCACCACGACCGCCATCGACGTTGTGGTCGTGCGCCCGACCGGTATGGTGTCGGCCTGCCAATTGGCCGTGACCTTGGTATTGGTCATCGGAACCGCCACCGTGTCGAATCCGCCATAGTAAATCGCGTTGGTGTCCGCGGCGCCATTTATCAATTTCTGAAGCGCGATCATGCCGCTCGCGCCGGTGGCGTTTTCAACGACCACGGTGCGGCCGACGCGGCTTGCGATTTCAGGAGCGATGATGCGCGCAGCGAGGTCGGCGCTACCACCGGCCGAATAGCCGACAAGAAGCGTGATGGGGGCCGTCGACTGCGCCTGCGCGACGGGTGTTGCGATGAGCGCCGACAGTGCCAGCGCGGTAAGAGATTTCCAGACTGAACGAGACACTGAACATTCCTCCCCTGCTACACTGATACATATTGTATCGGAATGCGAATTATCATTTCGCATAGTATTTCCAATATTTTTGTTTTGATTTTACGGCAAGTAGAAATTCTTGGCGTTTGAAAAATACATTCTTGATGATACAATTTGTATTGTGTTACGGAGATTGGTCATGAGCAAGATTGAAAAGCTGCAGGACTATCTGAAGTCGGTCGCGACCAGTGCGCAGCCAGGGGATCGTCTACCGACGGTTCGAAAACTGATGCGCGATTTCAAGCTGTCCCAGCCAGGCGTGCAGAGCGCCCTGAAAGCCTTGAAGGACGAAGGCCTGATCGACGCCCAGATCGGGCGCGGAACGTTCTTCACCGGCGGTGGCCCACTGCAGCCAGCACCGACCGGGCGGGCTGTTTCCAGGCGAGGACGCAGCGTCATCCTGCTCCGGCGACCAATCGCCACGCAGCGCGCCCGCCTCGTGATGGACCGCTTGCAGACAATGGTGACCGAAGGCGGCGACCTCACGCTGGAGGTCGGCTATTCGGACGCGGAGCATGCTCGTCATGTGCTGCAATCGTTGCCGCGGTTCGACGCCTGCATCATTCAGAACTCCTTCGAACAGATGCCGGTGGAAATGCTCGCCGCACTCCGGCGCAAGACGGACAACATTGTTGTCGACGGTGCCTGGCTGGTCGGAACCGATATCGATGCGATTGGATTCGAATGGGGGCGCCCGGTAGAGCATGCAACGCGCCTGCTTCTGTCGGTGGGTCACGATGAGATTCACTACCTGACGACAGTCCGCCCCTTCCTTGCCAACGAGCTTGGCCTGCACCGCTATCGCCAGCTGCGCGAAGATGCCGAAGCAGGCACTTTTCTACAGGAACCGAGCCTGATCCCGGCTCTGCCGTCCAAGGAGTTCGAACTGGCAATGCTGGAGCGCATTGCCGCGATCGTGCGCAGCCCAAGCCGCCGCCGCAAGGCCGTCCTTCTCTGGGGCGTAGAAAGCGGCCAGAGGCTGCGCGCAGGCTTGCTGGCGCGCGGCATCACAGTCCCAGAAGACATCTCCATCATCCTTCTTGGACGCAGCGACATCGAAGTCGAACGCGACGGCTTCTTCAATCTCGTCGGCTATAGCGCGCAAGAACAGGCAGAGGCGCTCTACGCGCGGTTGAAGAGCCGCTGGGATGACCCGCAGGCCTCCTATGGTCTGACATTCACCCGCATGCATGAAGTCGAAGGATCGTCGATCTGGACTGCAAGGCCATGACACGAACAACGCCCGCTTGATGATAGGGCCGTACACGACAAGGGAGGAAACAATGGCGTTAAGAATCAGGTCGGAGAAGGATCTGGGTAGCGGCCTACTCTATCTGCTGCTGGGAAGCGCAGGCCTCAGCATCGCGCTGGACTATGGTTTCGGTAACGCCGGTCGCATGGGCCCCGGTTATTTCCCCATGGTGATCTCAGGGCTTCTCCTGTTTCTTGGTGTCGTGACCCTAGCCCGCAGTTTGCTCATCGAGGGATCGCCGATCACAACCGTGAACTGGAAGGGTCTGATCCTCGTCACCCTGTCCGTCTGCCTGTTCGGCATGCTCCTGATGGGCGCCGGCCTGCCGGTGGCACTGGCCGCGCTGATTCTGGTTTCGGCCAAGGCCAGCGAGAAATTCGCGCTCGGTGCCAAGGCGATCGCCGCCATGTTCGGGCTGGTGCTGTTCTGCGCACTGGTGTTCGTGAAGGGGCTGGGCGTGCCCATGCCTCTGGTCGGCGCCTGGTTCTCCGGCATCCTTGCTCCCTGAGGCGAACACCATGGAAATGCTCTCCAATCTCTGGCTCGGCCTCAGCGTGGCCTCGTCGCTCACCAATCTCGGTTACTGCCTGTTGGGCGTCTTTCTGGGCACCGCCATCGGCGTTCTTCCGGGCCTCGGTCCGGTCGCAACCATTGCCATGCTCCTGCCGCTGACATTCGGTCTTCCGCCCGAAACGGCGCTGATCATGCTCGCCGGCATCTATTACGGTGCCCAATATGGAGGCTCGACCACAGCCATCCTCGCCAACCTGCCGGGGGAACCGTCGTCGGTGGTCACCGCGCTCGACGGCCACCAACTTGCGCGGCAGGGGCAGGCTGGCAGAGCGCTCGCGACCGCGGCGATCGGCTCCTTCATCGCCGGCACGGTCTCGACCTTGCTCATTGCGCTGTTTGCGCCGGCGCTCGCCGCGGTTGCGCTGCAATTTGGCCCGGCCGAGTATTTCGCGTTGATGGTGCTGGGCCTGATTGCCTCGGTCGTCATGGCTTCGGGCCCGCTGCTGCATGCGCTCGGCATGATCCTCGTCGGTTTGCTGCTCGGGATGGTTGGTACGGACGTCAATTCCGCCATCCCACGCTACACCTTCGATGTGCCTATGTTGGCGGACGGCATCAACTTCGTTGTACTGGCCATGGGTATCTTCGGCCTCGGGGAAATTGCAGCCAATCTGGAAAACGAAGGAGAGCGGACGCTTCTTACCCGTAAGGTCACGAACCTGATGCCAACCCGCGAGGATTGGAAGCGTATTCTCGGGCCGATCGCACGCGGCACGGCCCTCGGTTCGGTGCTTGGCATTCTGCCGGGCGGCGGGGCGGCGCTTGCGTCCTTCGGATCCTACTCGCTGGAGAAACGGCTGTCGAAAGAGCCTGAGCGGTTCGGCAAGGGCGCGATCGAAGGCGTGGCAGGGCCGGAATCGGCCAACAATGCCGGGGCGCAGACTTCCTTCATTCCGATGCTGACGCTTGGCCTGCCCTCGAATTCGGTGATGGCGCTGATGATCGGTGCCCTGTTGATCCAGGGTATTCAGCCGGGGCCTTCGGTGATGAGCGAGCAACCGGCTCTGTTCTGGGGTTTGATTGCGTCCATGTGGATCGGCAACCTGATGCTGCTCGTGCTGAACCTGCCGATGATCGGCCTCTGGGTACGGATGATCGCGATCCCTTATCACTTCCTCTTTCCAACGATCATCGCGCTTTGCGCTATCGGCGTCTTCAGCGTCAACAACAGCATCTTCGACGTCTATGCGATGGCTCTCTTCGGCGTCGTCGGATACCTTTTCCGCAAGCTTGACGCCGAACCGGCCCCCATGCTCCTCGCCTTCATCCTGGGCCCGATGATGGAAGAGTTCCTGCGCCGAACATTGCTCTTCTCCAAGGGGGATCCGAGCGTCTTCCTGACGCGGCCACTAAGCGCGGCGCTGCTCTCAGTCGCGGCAGGGCTGCTCCTTCTCGTCGTCTTGCCGTCGGTGAGAAGGAAGAGAGAGGAAGCATTTCAGGAGGACTAGTTGGATTCCTGTCCTTCGCCATGTGATGGGAATCGAACAGTTGAGCCCGCTGTCACGCAGACGTCGGCCACCTTCGCGGTTGACCGCACAATCAGCGTGCGCGCGACGGAAAACACTTAGACGCCTTCAAGCCAGCATATCCGTAATTCTTCGCGCAGAGCCAAGCGCGAGCGTCCATCCGAGCATGCCGTGTCCCGCATTGACATAGACGCCCCGGATTTTTCGAGATTGCGCGATGATGGGCCGGGAAGATGGGGTCATGGGACGTTCGCCAGACCAGACATGCTGCCATTCCGCCTGTCCGAAAAAATCGGGCAGTACGGCACTCGCCGTTTCTCGCAGAACCGCAAAGCGATCCGCCGCAAAGCCAGCGCCGGGTCGTGCAAGATCAGCGAGACCGGCGACGCGAAGACGGTCGCCAATTGCGGCGAAGGCAAGCTTGCGCTTCACGTCCGTCAGGCTGACGTGGGGGGCCCCTTCTCGCCATGGCACTGTCAGGGAATACCCGGCGACGGGCTGGATCGATCGCGCTTCCGGCAAGTCCGCGACAAGGGCGCGGATCAGCGGCCCGACCGTGACGATGGCGGCATCGACCGGTAGCGGATCGCGATCGGCAAACCGAACAGCAGTGAGCTGCCTCCTATACCGCTCGAACCCCGCAACCCTTCGGCCGAAGCATACGGAAACGCCGAAATTTTTGATGATGACCGCCGTAAGCTGGCGGCAGAAGGCCGCCGCGTCGCCAAGCGCATCATCGGGCGTATAGACGGCGCCGGCGATCTCGCCCTGATACGCTTTCAGCGCTGGCTCCACGGCCTCGGCTTCCGGTCGCGACAGCATGCACTGGTCGATGCCTATCTGCCTTTTGCGTTCCACGGTTGGACGCGCGGCGCAAAAGCTTGCCTTGTCCGGATAGAGATGCAGCTTGCCGGCGACGCGGTAGTCGAAGACGATTGCCGTCTCCGCTAAGAGCAACGCCATTTCCTGGCGGGATTGCTCGGCAAGCGCCAGAATGTCCCGTGTGTTGTGCCACCACCGCCTGGAGGGCATGTTGGCAAGAAACCGAAGGCCCCACAGCAGGAAGTCCGGATCGAGCCGCCGGCGGATGCAAAACGCCGGATCGCGCCCGGCAAGAATAGCAGGCAAATGTTTCAGCAATGCGGGCGAGGCCATGGCATCGCCATAGGCCCAGGAGAGCTGCGCCGCATTGCCGGCGCTTGCACCTTTTCCCGGCTCCGTTTCCATATCGATCAGCGTGACGCGATGTCCCGCACGCGCCAGCAGATAGGCAGAGGAAACACCGACCACGCCGGCCCCGACAACAGCGATACGCATCGCGTCAGGCCTCCGCTTCGCTGACAAGAGCCGTCAGTTCGATCTCCACCGGCGCGCCACGCGGCAACGAACCGACGCCGACCGCGATGCGCGCATGAGGCCAGCAGTGCGGAAACATTTCCCTCAACAACTGCGATGCGCCGTCGATCACCGCACCATGCTGGGTGAAATCGGGGGCAGCGGCCACGTAACCCGCGAGCCGCACGAAACCTCTAACCCGATCGAGCTTTCCGGCGATGCGCTCGAGCTGCGCCAGTGCGTTGAGAAGGGCCCAGCGCGCGCATTCGCGCCCCTCCTCAAGCGAGACATCCCTTCCCAAATGGCCGGTCCTGAGAATGACCTCGTCCCTCAGGGGCACCTGGCCGGATACGGTCACGATCTCACCAGACCTGATTGCACCGACAAAGGAGCCGGGAGGCGCCGAAGCCTCCGGCAAGGCGAGGCCGAGCGCGGCAAGGCGTGCGCGCGCGGAACATGCGGCTTCCGGAGTATCACTCGTCGCGGCCCGCGCGGCGCTCCGCGACACGAACAGACGAAAGATCGCGCGATCGAAATCCGGGAGGTGATACTCAGGGTGCCATTGAATGCCGAGGCATAGGCCCGGTGTTTCTCCCTCGAAGGCCTCGATCACTCCGTCTCGGGCACGCGCGACGACACGGAAGCGACCGACACCGGTCAGGGCATGACGATGCAGGCTGTTCACGGTTGCCTCAGTGCCGCCGAGAATGCCGGCAAGCGCACTTCCCGGCTCCACCGATATTCCATGGGCTAGCCGATCCGGCACCGCGGTTGGCATGTGTTCGACAGCTTCTGTGCCGGGGCCGGGCAGGCTCCTTGAAAAGGTGCCGCCCAACCATTCTCCGATGAGCTGCATGCCATGGCATATGCCGAGAATGGGCTTCTCAGCCTTTACCGCATGTTCGACAAGTCTCAGTTCGAACGAACGCCGTTCCGCCTCCCCGTCTGCGCCAGGGATCGTCCCTGTGATCACCACACCGTCGGCGAGATCGAGTGCGGCGGCAATCGTCTGTGTCTCATAGGGCAATATCAGCGGAATCCCGCCTGCCTCGCTGATCGCTTCGGCATAGTTTGCCCGCACCGCATAGGTCTTCTCGCTCGCGATGCCGGCCGGATTCTCGATGTCGGGGGTCATCAGGATCACGGGGCGTCGTGTCCTGCCGCCCTCTTGTGCGGAAGAAGTCATTATTTCGTGTCTTTCGATGGAGGCTAACGGTTGGCGCGAGGCGCAAGACGCTTGGAGAGGAGCGAAAACGGCCAGGCGATGAGGAAGTAGCAGAGCCCAACCGCCACATAGATCTGCAGGGGCAGAAAATACTCCGTCGCCATTGCCCGGCCCGTCAGCACCAGTTCGTCCACCGTGATCAGCGAAGCGAGCGAGGAATCCTTGAGCAACGAGACGAAGGTGACGATGAGCGGCGTGTCGTTTTGCACTTAATCATGAGACTCTTATCGCAACGATTTCAATGAGAAGCCGCGGCACTTAATTTGAGAACGGGCACTTAATTTGAGAACCTTGCTTGGAATTCGGCAGTTAATGTGAGAATCATGCGATCGAGATAATCGGCGGTATTCCAGCAATGCATGATCCCTTTCCCAACGAAGTCGATGAATCGCTTTGGAATGAAGCATGCCGACGCGCAGAAGCGGTTCGGGAATTCCTGAAGCACCGGACTGGCAAAATGACGGCAGCAGAGGTGGCACTGCTCGCGACCGAGCTCGAGACCAGTCGGGCAACCGCGTACCGCCTTATCAAGCTGTTTCGGGCCGGTGGGACGGTCATGTCACTGGTGGACCGCAGGCGCGGTCGACCAGATGGGCACCGGGTTCTTGACGACAAGCGGGAAGAGATCATCCGCAACACGATCAACCGATACTATCTGACACGAAACCGGCCAAGCGTTTCGCAGCTGGTCCGGGATGTGCAAACGAACTGCCTGTCAGCCGGTCTCCGGCCGCCCCATCGCCGAACGATCAAAGCTCGTCTCGAAGACATCGACCTGCAGAAGCGCGCCAAGCGCCGCGGCGAAAATGACATCGTGAAGCAGACCCAGGCCGTTCCTGGGGTGTTTGCCGCCTCCCGGCCTTTGCAGGTCGTACAGGTCGATCACACGAAGGCGGATGTCTTCGTCGTTGACGAGGAAACCCGGCAGCCAATCGGCCGGCCCTGGCTGACGCTGGCGATGGATGTCTGCAGCCGTATGGTGACGGGCTTCTACCTCACGATGGATGCACCCTCCCGGCTGTCGACCAGTCTCTGTTTGCTGCACTCCGTCTTCGACAAATCGGCTTGGTTGCGGGAGCGCGAGATCACCGAAGCGTGGCCCGTCGCCGGCTTGCCAGAGACATTGCACGTCGACAACGGGGCCGACTTTAGAAGTCGTGCTTTCAAGCGAGGGTGCGAGGATGCCGGCATCGCGATCGAATGGCGCCCGCCGGCAGAGCCGCGCTTCGGTGGCCACATCGAGCGCCTGATCGGGACACAGATGGGAAAACTCCATCTGCTGCCCGGCACCACATTCAGCAACGCGCAGGAGCTTGGCGAATATGATTCGAAGCGGCATTCGGCGCTCACCTTGCGCGAACTAGAACGTTACATCGCCCTCGACATCGTCGGCTCCTACCATCAGTCGATCCACAGCAGCTTGGGCCGTCCGCCTATTGCCGTGTGGCGCGAGCACGAGGACCAGATTCCGCTTCGACTACCACAAGATCGAATGCGTTTCTGGCTGACGTTCCTACCCGAGCAGGAGCGCACGCTGCGGCCAACCGGAATTCATCTGTTTGGTCTACGCTACTGGTCCGCCGCACTCAGCGCCGACGTCGGGCGCGCGAACCGTCGCCTGCTCGTCAAATACGACCCGCGGGACATGGCTCGTGTCTTCGTCCGGCGGCCGTCGGGCAACTTCGTGGAAGCCCGCTATGCCGATGTTACCTTGCCTTCGGTGACACTGCACGAAGCACTGGCGGCGCGCCGTACGCTGCTGGCGAAAGGACGACAGGAAGTCAGCACCCGTACCATAGTTGGCACTGCGATTGAGCAGCGCAAACTGGTGGATGCAGCGGTCAAGAAGACGGCGGCTGCGCGACGCGGCCGTCCAGGCAGCGCAAAAACGAGGGTGGATGGCGGCGGATGGGGCTCGCTTCGCGGGGTCGACTCCAGCAAACCTGTGGACTTTGACGAGGACACGGAGTGAGCTGGCATGAACACCGAACTCTCCCATCTGACCGCGAGCGCCGCGGCGCTGATTGCTGAAGCCGACGAACAGCGCATCCGCGCGATCAGATCGCGCCGCTGGCTTGTTTATCCGCGTGCAAAGCAGGTGCTCGATCGACTGAACCTCTTGCTCGATCATCCACGTGGAACCCGAATGCCATCCATCGCCATTTATGGCGACAGCGGCATGGGCAAGACGATGATCATGAAGCGCTTCCGTGACCAGCACCCGCCAAGCTTCAATTCGGTTACCGGTAAGCTGAAGACACCGGTTCTGGCCATGGAGATGACCAGCCGGCCAGGCGAACGGCGGTTCTACGCCGAACTGCTGACCCTGCTCGGCGCACCGCAGCGGCCACGCGCCGATATCGCGCAGATGGAGCAGGCCGCTTTGCGGATCATGGAAGCGATCGGTGTGCAGGTTCTGGTGATCGACGAAGTGCATAATATTCTCGCCGGAACCTATCGCGAGCAGCGTATTGTCCTCAACACGTTGCGCTTTCTTAGTAACCGCCTCCAGATCTCTCTCGTCTGCTTCGGGGTCAATGACGCCCGCGAAGCCATCGGCGGTGATGTGCAATTGGCCCGCCGCTTCGAGCAGTTTACGTTGAGCCGCTGGGCCGCCAACGAGCAGTTCGAAATCTTGATCGCCTTGATCCTGCGCAACACGCCGCTACGTCAGCCGTCGGTGCTGACCGCGAAATCGCTGCGGCGGATGCTGCAGATCACCGAAGGCATCACTGCGAACATCTTTCACATTATCAACTCACTCGCCATCGAGGCCATCGAAAGCGGCCAAGAAAGGATTACGGACGCAGCCATCGAGAAATGGGAGCCGGAGTTTGATGCGGAAGCCGCCTTCGCATGACATGGGAGAGCCCTCGCGGCGGTTGCCGGTAACGCTGGCTCCTCGCACCGATGAGCTTCTCTCGTCGTGGATCGGCCGGCATGCCGAGTTCTATGCGGTCCCTCCCCTGGCTATGCTTCGGCATTGCCTTCCAGAGGCGTCATCCGTGCGCACCGCAGATCTCGATCTCAACGAGGATCAGGTCTTCCGCCTCGCCCGCATGTTCTCCGCCGATCCGACCACGGTCCGCCGCACGACTTTCGCGAATATCGCGCAATCGTCGCGGCGCCTGATTGCCAAGGAACCGGTACAATCGTGCTCATGCTGTCATTCGCCAAAGCACGAACCGAGGCCCGTTCTTCGAAGCCAGCTTCTCGGCTGGCGTATCACCTGTACGCTTTGCGGCTGCCTGCTCCGGCACTCAGGCAGGCATGACCGCCACTCTCCTTTCGGCCGCTACCATGGGACTTCTCTCATAGGGGAACGGCTCCTCGACGATGAAGCCGAACGCAATGTCCGAACCTGGACATCGCCGGCCGAGATAGCGCGGCTTCTGCTGATGCGACGGGGGACGATACCCATCTCCCGAGGATACGAACCGTGGCGATTCAGGGTGCTTGGCGCAATCATTCCAGATCTCGATGATGTCGTCGAACGGGGGAGCCTGCCGACACCGGCAAGTCCGATCCTGCCGCTGCATCTGCGACCAGCTCTGCTGGCCGGAGTGGCCATTGTCGAGCGGGCCGGACCTGAGATGCTCGAAATGCTACGCGGCCAAATGATGGGTGCGAACGCGATTCAGCGGCGCTATCGACGAGATCATGACCCATACATGCCGATCAATGGCGTCTTCGCAGTTGCAGTTAATTTGAGACCAAGGCCGCTCAGATTCTCAGCTTTAAATGCCAAACTTGGCTGAAACAGCTGCATTCTCACGTTTAAATGCAAAGCGACAACTGAACATAGTTCAGGGCGAGTTCCGGAAGAACTACACCATCAACTCGAGCGCCGCTGGCCCGCGCTGATCGCACGAGTTCCGTCACGTAGCTCACAAATTCGTTTCGTCTGTTCCGATTTCTGTTTTGCTGCAGCTAGTTCTGCCGGACCTCGAACCAGCCCCAATGGTCGTCGGCGTCGACCGCTCCGGGACGAAAACTACTTGACGGTATCTGATAGGGAAAAGCCTTCCTGTCTGAGGCAGAAGAACGAGAGCGCAGCTCCGAGAAGCAGCAGAGCCACCGCGACGATGAGGGAGAGATACATGCCGTGCATGAACGCGGCGGGGGCCGTGTCTCGCACGAAATAGCCGCATGTCGCTACGCCGAGCATGCCGCCCACTTGCCGCGCGGTGTTGAGGACACCCGACGCGATGCCAGCCCGGGATGGATCGACCGAGGAAAGCGTCACGTTCGTGATCGTCGGCACGATCAGCGCGACACCGCTTGCCGCCATCAGCATCGGCACGACCAGTTGCCAGTAGGCACCGCTGACACTGACCTGCAAAAGAAGAAGAAGATACCCGGTCGCCGCCAGGAGAAGGCCAAACACCATCAAAGGGCGCGCGCCAAGGGAATTGATCAACCGGCTTGCGATAATGTTCGCAATCATCAGAACGACGGTCATCGGCAGGAAAGCGATGCCGGTTTCCTGAGGTGGCAGCTGCTGCTCAAGCTGGAAGAACAGGCTGAACACGAAGATCAGGCCGTAATAGGCGAAGTTGACGATGACGCCAGTGACGGAGGCGATCGAGAAAGCGGAATTCGAAAAGAGTGACAACGGCAGCATCGGTGCGCGGCTTCTCGCCTCGATCAGGATGAAGCCTGTTGCGGCGAGGATGCCTACGATCAGAGTCACAAGAATGCGTGGATGAGTCCAGCCCAGATGTGCCGCGTCCATCAACGCTGTTGCCAGCGATGCCAGCGCAATGATGGCGGCTCCCTGTCCAGGCAGATCGAGCGAGCGGCCCTCGTTCCTGGGACTCGCCGCGGAATAGCGAATAATCAGGGTCAGACCGACCAGCCCGACCGGAAAGTTGATCAGGAAAACGCTGCGCCAACCGAAATGTGTCACCAGGAAGCCGCCGACCACCGGGCCGGCCGCCAGCGCGATACCTCCTGCCGCTCCCCACCAGCCGACCGCGCGGTTGCGCTGCTCCTTGTCGGGAAAAGCCTGGGCAAGCAGCGACAACGAGTTCGGAACCAGCAGTGCCGCGCCGACGCCTTGCGCGAGCCGCGCCGCGACTAGTATCGCAAGCGTCGGAGCAAGCCCGCAAGCAAGCGACGCGAGTGTGAACAGGGCGAAACCAGTGACGAAGACGGCGCGTGCGCCAAAGCGATCGCCCAACGCTCCAGCCATGAGCAGCAAGGCTGCGAAGAAGAGCGTGTAGGCGTTGACCACCCATTGGAGGCCCGCGATATCGGTGGAAAAGCCGGTGCGCAAGGCATCGAGTGCGACGTTGACGACACTGACGTCGAGAAGTACGACCACAAAGCCAAGCGAAGCGGCGGCAAGCGTAGTGCGTGGAGGCATAGGGTGAGAGACAGACATCGAGACAACCTCACGAAAATAATTTGTCTCGAAATTACGCCGATGATTTCTGTGCGGATATACGGTATATATGCCAGTGAACATTGAGAAATCGCACAGATGGCCGATTGGGAAAATCTTCGTCATTTCCTGGCAGTGGCGCGTGCCGGCACCCTGTCCGGTGCAGCGCGCGCCTTGAAAGTGGACCATGCGACGGTGAGCCGTCGGCTGGCGGCGCTCGAGAGGGAACTCGATGTGATGCTGGTCGACCGCCTGCCACGATTCTGTCGCTTGACGACGGTCGGACAACAGGTCTTCGATCAGGTCGTCACGATGGAAGCTGCGGCCGACGGAGTTGCCCGGATTGCAAGGGCCGCGCATACGCCACTGGTTGGCAAGGTCACGCTCAGCGCTCCGCCTGTGCTGGCGGCGCATCTACTGGCGCAGCATCTCGCAGAATTCCGATCCCGCTATCCGGATATCCGTCTTTCTCTCTCGGCCCAGGCGCAGCAGGTGTCGCTTAGCCGCAGGGAAGCAGATGTGGCTCTGCGATTGGTGCGGCCCAATGAAGCCGGAAGCTTTGCGCAAAAACTGGGCGTCATGGCATTCGGTCTCTACGCGCGCCGCGACTATGGGCATCTTGACGTGCCTGATCGATGGCAATTCATCGCCTTCGATGAACGCTACGGCGAGATGCCGCAGCAAAAATGGCTGCTCGGTATTGCTGGCACACGGCCGATCGCGTGCGAGTTAAACGACATCGGCGGGCATCTTATCGCGGTGCGGACTGGTGCTGGCGTTGCCGGACTGCCTTGCTTCATGGGAGATGCCGACCCGGACCTCGTGCGGATCGGGGAAGACATTCCATTCTTCTCCCGGGACATCTGGCTTCTCGTCCATCGCGATTTGCGCAAGACGCCTTCCGTTCGCGCTGTGATGGATTTCGTCATCGCGCTCATCACTGAGCATGGCGGTTTTCTACTTAGAGGGCGGGTGTAATTGCTTCTATCACCCACACTGCGGTCTGGCTGTACTTCCGGTTCCCTTTGAGCCTGCGGTTGGTCGAGGAAATGCTGTTGGAGCGTGGCATTGTCGTGGTCCTACGAAACGATACGGCGATGGGCCGCAAATTCGGCGCGGCTTATGCGAATCAGTTGCGCAGAAAGAAGCCCACGCGAAAGGATATCTCAAACCCGGTACGTGATCGTCACGTGATCGTCACGCCAGTTCCGTGTAGTTCAATCCTGCCTTAACAGGTTCAGAGTATCCGGCGGACCTTCCCAGTTACCTAACCTGATTTTGTCTAGCAGGCATGGAAACATGCACCGTGCTCGAAATCGCGCTGGCTCGCGCGCAGGGATCCCATGGCTCGAAACCTAGTCGTATTTTGCACTGAGCGAACGTGCCGCAGCCGACGGAGGATCGTGTCCATGGGAGTGGTGTAGCTGACGGCTGATTGCCGTGCTTTCCGACAAGGGCCGGAGGGATATCAGCGGGCCACAGCGGGCAGACTGATTTGGGGATCATCGCTCATTTGGGCCATGGTCTCAAGGGTCATATACCTGGCACGTTGGACGGCCCATTCATCATTCTGCTCGAGCAGTAGCGCGCCGACGAGGCGGACGATGGCTTCGTCGTTCGGGAAGATGCCGACCACCTCGGTGCGGCGCTTGATTTCGCCGTTGAGACGTTCAATCGGATTCGTTGAGTGCAGCTTTGCCCGATGCTCCTTTGGGAAGGTCATGTAGGCAAGCACGTCCTCTTCAGCATCGTCCATGATGGTGGCGAGCTTCGGCACTTTCGGCCTGATCTGATCGGCGACACTGCGCCATTGAGCGCTTGCTGCCTCCGGCGTCTCCTGGGCAAAGGCCGTTGCGATGAAGGCGGATACGACCCGCCTGCC